>JBKJOC010000012.1:0-14668 GCA_046595725.1 Candidatus Eiseniibacteriota bacterium | reverse complement strand
GTCGAGGAGTACGGCGGCAAGACCACCGCGGTGCCGATCTCGGCCAAGAAGGGCACCAACATCGACAAGCTGCTCGAGTACATCCTGCTCGAGTCCGACCTGCTCGAGCTCAAGGCCGACCCGACGCGTCGCGCCAAGGGCGTGATCCTCGAGGCCCGGGTGGAGCAGGGCCGCGGCATCGTGGCGACCGTGCTGGTCCAGTCGGGTACGCTCAACGTGGGCGACGCGTTCGTCGCCGGCGTCCAGAGCGGCAAGGTGCGCGCGATGGCGAACGAGCGCGGCAAGCCGGTGCAGAAGGCGGGACCCTCGACCCCGGTCGAGATCATCGGGTGGTCCGGCACGCCGCAGGCGGGCGACACGTTCACCGCCATCGCCGACGAGCGCGAGGCGCGCGAGATCGCAGCCCGCCGCATGCAGGTCGCGCGCGAGCAGGAATACCGCCAGACCCGCCGCGTGACGCTCGAGGACCTGCACCAGCAGATGAAGGAAGGCACCGTCTCCGAGCTCAACCTGGTGCTCAAGGGCGACGTCGACGGCTCGGTCGAGGCGCTGGCCGAGGCCTTCACCAAGATCGGCTCGAGCGAGGTCAAGGTCCGCGTCATCCGCCAGGGCGTTGGACAGATCTCCGAGTCGGACGTGCTGCTGGCGGCCGCCTCGAATGCGGTCATCGTCGGGTTCCACGTGCGGCCGGATCCCAAGGCGCGCGAGCTGGCGAACCGCGAGAAGGTCGACATCCGCCTCTACCAGGTCATCTACGAGGCGGTCGAGGACCTGAAGAAGGCGCTGGCGGGACTGCTCAAGCCCGAAATCCGGGAAACCGTCACGGGCACGGCCGAGGTGCGCAACGTGTTCTCGCTCTCCAAGGCGGGCACGGTCGCCGGCTGCCTCGTCGTGTCGGGCACGATCGTGCGCTCGTCCAAGGCACGGCTGGTGCGCAAGAACGACGTGCTCTTCGACGGACGATTCGCCTCGCTCAAGCGCTTCAAGGACGACGTCCGCGAGGTGCAGGCCGGATTCGAGTGCGGCATCGGCCTCGAGGGCTTCGACACCGTCCAGGTCGGCGACCACATCGAGGCTTACTTGCTCGAGGAGATCGCCCGCACGCTGGCGTAGCCTCATGTACGTCGCCGTCGTACGCGCCGAATTGCACCTGCCGCATGCGCAGTCCCTCAAGGACAAGCGGCAGGTGCTCAACCGGCTCAAGGACCGGCTGCGGGCGACCCACGCCGCGGTGGCCGAAGTCGACCACGCCGACCTGTGGCAGCGCGCCACCATCGGCATCGCCATCGTGACCGGCGCGCCGGGCGCGCTCGGCGAAATGCTGCAATCCCTCAGGGACATCGTCGAGCGGCAACCGGAAATCGTCGTGCTCGACTGGAACGTCCGCCACCACGAGTGACCCCGTGTCCAAACGCACCGAACGAGTCGCCGACCTGATCCGCCGCGAGATGGCGGACATCCTGATGCGCAAGATGCGCGATCCCCGGCTGTCCTTCATCTCGGTGACGGCGGTCGAGGTCTCAGGCGACCTGTCGTCGGCCAAGATCTTCCTCTCGAGCCTCGACGGCGTCGAGAAGCGCACCGAGATCGTCAAGGTCCTCACCTACGCGGGCCCCTACATCAGGCGCGAACTCGCGCCGCGGCTCGGCCTGCGCGAGGTGCCCGAGCTGCGCTTCGCCTACGACGAGTCGATCGAGCGCGGCGCGCGCGTCGAGGACCTGCTGCGTCGGCTCAACCAGGGCGAGGTGATCGAGGATCCCGAGGAGGACGCCTGAGCGACCTCGGCAGGATCGCGATCGTCCGGCTCGACAAGGAGGCGGGGATCACCTCGCACGACGCCGTCGACCGGCTGCGGCGTGTCGTCGGCACGCGCCGCGTCGGCCACGCCGGCACGCTCGACCCGTTCGCCACCGGGCTCCTGCTCCTGGCGTGGGGCCGCGCGACGCGCCTCCTGCCGTTCCTCTCGGGCGCGGCCAAGACCTACGAGGCCGTGATGCGCCTCGGGGTCGTCACCGACACCGGCGACCCGACCGGTAGCGTGATCGAGGAGCGGACGCCCCCCCCGGCAACGTTCGATCCCGCACATGTCGAGCGCATGGCCGCCTCGTTCCGCGGCGCCATCTCCCAGCGCGCGCCTGCCTACTCGGCGGTCAAGCAGGGGGGTGAGGCGCTCCACCGCAAGGCGCGCCGTGGCGAGGTGGTCGAGCCGCCCGTGCGCACGGTGACCGTGCACGCGCTCGAGGTCGGCGCGATCGATCCTGTGGCGGGCACGATCGCGTTCACCGCCACGTGCTCGTCCGGCACCTACATTCGCAGCCTCGCCCTCGACTGGGGCCGCGCGCTCGGGCCGGGCGCCTCGCTCCTCACCCTCAGGCGGACCGCGATCGGGCCGCACCAGGCTCGGGGCGCGGTGCCGACCACCGACCTGCTCGATCGGCCGGTGGGATCGATTCCCGAGTGGAACGAGCGCCTCGCCGAGTCGGGGCTCACGCCCGAGGCCGCGCTCGCGTTCCTGCCCGCCCTGACGCTCGACTCCACAGAGGCCGCGCGGCTGGCGCAGGGCCAGGCGCCGCTGGCCTGGGACGCGCGCGATGCCGGCGTGCCCGGGGATGCGTCGGCGCTGCGCCTGGTGGACGCCGCGGGCAACCTGCTCGGCGTCGCGGCGCCGCCTTCGAACGACGCGCCCGACCCGAAGCCGCTGGAGCTGAAATTGGTGTGGGCCGCGACGGAGACCGCGGAGGCCCGATGACGCCGCGCCCGCACGTCGTCGCCGTCGGCGTGTTCGACGGCCTCCACCGCGGCCACCGCCGGATCATCGACCAGGGTCTCGCGCGCGCCGAGGAGAAGGGCGCCGCTCTTTCGGTGGTGACCTTCGATCCCCATCCCGACGCCGTGCTCGGCAAGGCCCAGGCCGAACCGCCGCTGACGCCCGCACGCGAGAAGAAGGAACTGCTGACTGCGTGGGGCGTCGCCCAGGTCGTGGTGCTGCCGTTCGACCGCACGATGGCGGCGCTCGAGCCCGAAACCTTCGTCCAGCGCCACCTGATCGAAGCGCTCGGCATGGTCCACCTCGTGACCGGCGATGACTTCGCACTCGGCCGCGGCCGGAAGGGCAATGTGCGATTCCTCGCCGAAGTGGGCGCGCGCTCGGGCTTCGCGGTCGAGGCGGTGCCGCTCCTGGTCGAGCATCACGGCCCGGTGTCCTCGACCCGGATCCGCGGCGCGCTCAAGGGCGGCGACGTCGGCTTCGCGGCCGAGCTCCTCGGCCGGCCGTACGCGCTCGAGGGCCGCGTGGTCCACGGGCACGGGATCGGCAAGCAGCTCGACTACCCGACCGCGAACCTCGACCCGCTCGAGCCCAAGCTGCTGCCGGCCGATGGTGTGTATGCCGGCTGGGTTCATGTGCCGGACGATCCCTCGGGGCCCGGTCCCGAGGGCGCGCTGCGCGGGGCCATCAGCCTGGGCCTGCGCCCGACCTTCGATGGTGCCGACCGGGCTCTTGAAGTATTCGTTCTGGATTGGGACAAGGACTTGCGGGGAAAGCTCTTACGGGTTGATCTCGTGGACTGGATCCGGGGCCAGGAAAAGTTCGACGGTCCAAAGGCGCTGGTCGAGGCAATGGCCCGCGACGTCTCCCGGGTGCGCGCGGTACTCGCCACGTAGGAAATCCCGTAAACTCGGCACCGTTTTTGCTTTGCGCCGATTCCGGTCGGTTGGTAAGTTCGCGACTTCGTTCCCGGCCCCGCCGGGTTGGCCGTACACGCTCGGGTTGTGGAGAGGTTGCACTCCCTTGTCCCGGGCCCCGCTCGCATGAAGGAGGTGAACGAGCGCATGCCGCTCTCGAAAGAGACGAAACAGGAGGTCATCGGGAAGTTCAAGCTTCATGAAGAAGACTCTGGCTCTCCCGAAGTCCAGATCGCCCTTCTCACCGAGAAGATCAAGTACCTCACCGATCACTTCAAGGTGCACAAGCGCGATCACGCGTCCCGCCGTGGACTCCTCCGGATGGTCGGCCAGCGTCGCCGCTTGCTGGACTATCTCAAGGCAACCAAAGTCGATCGCTACCGTTCTGTGCTGAAGGAACTCGGACTGCGCCGTTAACGCTTTCCCGTGGTTCTCTTTGATCGGCGGCCGGGCCCCAGAGGCCCGGCCGCAGTCGTGTCGGATGTGCTGTCGGAAGGCAGAGAGAGGAAAACTGAATGGAACGCACCGTTGCCGTTGAGCTGGGCGGACGCACGCTCAGCCTGCAGAGTGGAAAGATTGCCCGCCTGGCCGGAGGTTCGGCCGTCATCCAGTACGGCGGAACCGTGGTCCTGGTGGCCGCGACCGCAGACAAGAGACCGGTCCAGAAGGACTTCGTGCCGCTCACCGTGGATTATCGTGAGCGCAGCTACGCCGCCGGCAAGATTCCGGGCGGCTTCTTCAAGCGCGAGGGCAGGCCGACCGAGAAGGAAACCCTCACCTCGCGCCTGATCGATCGCCCCATCCGCCCGTTGTTCCCGAAGAGCTTCCCCTACGAGATGCAGGTGCTGTGCACCGTGCTGTCGTCGGACCAGGAGAACGATTCGGACGTCCTCGCCATGAACTGCGCCTCGGCGGCGCTCATGGTCTCGGACATCCCGTTCCCGGAGGCGATCGGTTGCGTTCGCGTGGGCAAGATCGGCGGCGAGTACGTGGTGAACCCGACGTTCGCCCAGCTCGAGGAGTCGACCATGGACGTCGTCGTGGCCGGCACCAAAAGCAGCGTCCTCATGGTCGAGGGCGGCACGCGCGAGATCAGCGAGGCCGACCTGGTCGAGGCGCTGCGCTTCGCGCACGAGCACATCCAGGTTTGCGTCGCGCTGCAGGAGGACCTCGCCCGCACCAATGCCAAGCCCAAGCGGCCGCTGCTCGCGACCGAGGACATGACCGAGCTCAAGGGCGCGGTCGCCGAGAAGGTCGTCCCGGGCATCAAGCAGGCGATCCGCATCGCGGGCAAGGAAGAGCGCCAGAGCGAGCTCTCGCGCGTCGAGGACGAGGCGATCGCGGCCCTGGCCGAGCGCTTCCCGGACAGCGGCAGCAAGATCATCAAGATCTTCCACGATCTCGAGCGTTACGAGACGCGCGAGATGGTGCTCAACGACAACGTGCGCGTCGACGGCCGGACGCCCGACCAGATCCGCCCGATCCGCTGCGAGGTGTCGGTACTGCCGCGCACGCACGGCTCGGCGCTCTTCACGCGCGGCGAGACGCAGGCGCTGGGTGTCGCAACGCTCGGCACGTCGAACGACGAGCAGAGGATCGAGGAGCTGGAAGGCCAGTCCTGGAAGTCGTACATGCTGCACTACAACTTCCCGCCGTTCTCGGTCGGTGAAGTGCGTCCGATGCGCGGCCCGGGCCGGCGCGAGATCGGCCACGGCGCCCTCGCCGAGCGCGCGATCGAGCCGGTCATCCCGGCCGACACCGTATTCCCCTACACCATCCGCATCGTCTCGGACGTGCTCGAGTCGAACGGCTCCTCCTCGATGGCCACGGTGTGCGCGGGCTCGCTCGCGCTCATGGACGCGGGCGTGCCGATCAAGGCGCCGGTGGCGGGCATCGCGATGGGCCTGATGAAGGAAGGCGATCGCGTCGCGATCCTCTCCGACATCCTCGGCGCCGAGGATCACCTGGGCGACATGGACTTCAAGGTCACCGGCACGCGCGAAGGCATCACGGCGTTCCAGATGGACATCAAGATCTCGGGCATCACCTTCGAGATCATGGAACGCGCGCTCGCCCGCGCCAAGGAGGGCCGCCAGCACATCCTGAACGTGATGGAGCAGGCGCTCGCCGAGCCGCGCGAGGAGATCTCGGCCTATGCGCCGCGGATCACGATCCTCACGATCAACCCGGACAAGATCCGGGAGGTCATCGGACCGGGTGGCAAGGTCATCAAGCGCATCACCGAGGAGACCGGCGCCCAGATCGACATCGAGGACACGGGCGAGATCCGGATCGCGGCCTACTCGAGCGAGGGCGGCAAGCGCGCCGAGGAGATCATCCGCGGCATCTGCGAGGATCCCGAGGTCGGGTCGGTGTACAAGGGCAAGGTGCGCAGCATCGTCAGCTTCGGCGCGTTCATCGAGATCGTGCCGGGCAAGGACGGCTTGCTCCACATCTCGGAGATCGACCACAAGCGCACCGTCCGCGTCGAGGACGTCCTCAACATGGGCGACATCGTCGAGGTCAAGGTCATCGGCGTGGACCGCGAAGGCAAGATCAAGCTCTCGCGCAAGGTCCTGATGCCCGAGCCGGCGCACGAGACTTCGCGCCCGTAATTCAATGCCACAGGCGGTCTGCCTCACGGGTGGCGGGGCCTCGGTCCCGCCACCTTTTGTTTCATCCTCCTTTCCTGGACGGACATGACTTCCACGACCGAACTCTTCGCCCCCGCGCGCCGCGTCTACGCCAACGGCCTGACGCTGCTCCACCAGAAAATGCCGCACCGGGCCTCGATCGCGCTCGGGGTGTGGCTGCGCGCGGGCGCACGCGACGAGCCCGCCGAGCGCGCGGGCGCGACGCATTTCCTCGAGCACATGCTGTTCAAGGGCACGGCGCGCCGAAACGCCTACGACATCTCCGCCAGCCTCGAATCCCTGGGCGGCCACCTTGACGCCTTCACCGCGCGCGAGCACGTCTGCTACTACGGGCGCGCGCTCGAGGAGCACCTGCCGCAGACGCTCGACGTGCTGTCGGACGTGGTCGGCCACTCGACACTGCCCGACGACGAGCTCGAGCGCGAGAAGGAGGTCGTGCGCGAGGAGATCTTCTCCTACGAGGACAGCCCCGAGGAGAAGGTGCACGACCTCCTGTCCGAGGCGCTGTGGGGCACGGATCCCCTGGGGCGCCCCATCCTCGGCACCGAGGAGAGCGTGAACGCATTCACCGGGGAGGACCTGCGCGCGTTCTATCGCGGCCGCTACACGCCGGCGAACCTGGTGGTCGCGCTTTCGGGCAGCTTCGATCCCGCCTGGGCCGAGGAGATGGTCGGCCAGGCGTTCGCCCAATCGGCGGGCGCGCCGCTCGAACTCGCCACCACCACAAGCGCGCCGACGCCGCGCACGATCTACGGCGCGCGCGACGTCTCGCAGCTCCACCTCGCGCTGGCGCGCCCGGCGCTGTCGAACGACGCGCCCGAGCGCTATCGGCTCGCGGTGCTGGCGACGATCATCGGTGGCGGCATGTCCTCGCGCCTGTTCCAGACCATGCGCGAGCAGCGCGGCCTGGCCTACTCCGTGTACGCCTCGACCGAGTCCTACCGCGACACCGGGATGGTCTCGATCGCGCTCGGCGTCAAGCCTTCGCGCGGCGCCGAGGCGCTCGACGCGCTGCGCGCCGAGCTTGCGCGCTTCGTCCTCGAAGGCCCGACCGACGAGGAGATCGACAGCGGCAAGGCGCAGATGCGGGGCTCGCTCCTCATGGGTGAGGAAAGCGTCTCGAACCACATGTACCACCTGGCGCTCGATGAGCTCTCCTATGGCCGCTACATCCCGCTGGCCACGCACCTCGACGAGGTCGCGCGGGTGACGAGGAACGACCTGATCGAGCTGGCGCGGCGCTTCTTCACGCCCGACGGCTGGACGGTTGCCGCGGTAGGGCCCGGGAGCGCGGAGGCGGCGATCCTCGCCGCGGCAAAGGGGCTGGGGGCGGCAGGGTAGCAAGGCAGGTCGGGGGAGGAAGTCGGCCCGAGACCGGCTGAATTGCCGCTTGACCGCACGGACCGCCGCGGCAACCATGAGGGCTGGAGTTTCTTGGCACCGGTTTCGCGCACGATGAAATGGAGTCGGGGATGAATCAGCGGCACAGGGCGGGCACCGCAACCTTCATGAGCATGGTTCTGATGCTCTCGATGATTGCCTGCGCCTCTGGATCGGCTCGCGAGGCGATCGGCGGGGCGTTGGATCGCCTGGGCCGCGAGCGCGCGGAATCGTCCCCGGGTTCGAGTTGCTCGCACCCTGGTTGCGCCGATGAGGGGTCCGAGGCGCCCGCTTCGGGCGACTGTTGCCTGACCTGGGCCCCTCCGCTCACCCCGGTCACTCTCGCACCTCCAGCCCTGGTCGCGGATCCCCTCAGTTCCACTCTCATCGCCGCCGGCAGCGGTAACGTGGTCGCCGCCAAATCAGCCCGGCCGGCCTGGAATTTCCCACCAGGCGAACTGCATCCTCTGCAGCTTTTCCTCGCCAGTTCCCTCCCCGGACGCGCCCCTCCGCTCGCCTAGTCTTCCCGAATTCCCTACCACAATTCTCCCCGACACCTTTGTGGGGCTGTCCTGACAGCCTCCGGGTCGAACACATTTCTCTGTCCAAAAAAGGAGGAAACGATGGGTATGTTCCGCGCAATGGTGCTGTCCGGGATGGTACTGGGCCTGGTGGTCGCAGGCTGCGCTCCACAGAAGGAGACGGTTCAGACCTCGGAAACAACGAAGACCCAGACGTCCACCCCGACACCTGCCGAGCCGCCAGCGGCCTCGGGGAGCATCTCCGGACAGATCCTGACGGAACTCCGTCAACATGAGTCCGAGCTTGCCCAGATCGTCGAGCAGGGACGATTGGGCGAGGTGCATGGGAAGGTCGAAGTCATCGGCACCTTGATCGCCTCTGCGCCGGACCGCGCGACCGATCTCCCTGAGGCGAGCCGGATCCAGTTGCGCGAACGAGCGGCGTCGGCGGCGAAGATGGCGGATGCCCTGCACGACGCCGGGGATGCGGGGGACCTGAGCGCCACCAAGACACACTTCGGGCACTACCAGGCGGAGTTGCGCGGGATCGAGACCCTCCTGGGCGCACAACCGTAGCCTGCGGCCGCCCATGTCCTCCGCGAATTTCGGGTTTGCGATGGCAGTCGTCATCCTCTGCGCGACGGGGACCCTGGCCCAGGCGGCCAGGGTCTCCTACGGCCGTGAGGAACTGATCGATCAGGTGCTCGCGCGGTCCGGCGAGCTCGCTGGGATGCGTCAACGCGTGGAACTGGCTTTCCGGGCCGGGCGGTCAGCCCAGTACCCGACGAATCCGGTCTTATCGGTCGAGCTCGAAGGCTCACCCTCACCCTGGTCGAGCCGCGAGTACACGCGGAGAATCGCGGTCGATCAGGAGATCGACCTCCGCGGTGAACGCGCTGCGCGCCGTGACGCGTTCGCTGCGGGCAGCGGCGTTCTGCGCGAGGACCTTCGAGCCCGCGAGCAGGCAATCGTCGCCCAGATCGACGAAGCCGCAAGCCGATGGTTGGTCGCACACCGGCGTCTCGACGTTCTGGAACCTGCGCTGGTACAGGCTCGGTCGCTTGGTCAACGCGCCCGGACCGCCCGGCGACGGGAATTGCTCACGCCCTTCGCGGAACGAATGCTGCGGGCCGACGCGACCGAGATCCAGAGCGATGAGATTCAGGCTCGGGTGGATCTGGAGCGATCGGTGGCCCAGCTTAAAGCGTGGTTGGGTACCGAAGCGGACAGTCTGAACCTCGAAGGTCCGCTCTCGCCGGAGGTCTGGTCCTGCGAGGAGGGCTCGGTGGTCCTGCTGGCACTCGAGCATCGCGCCGACCTGGCCCGCGCACGGGCGGCGGAAACGCAAGCCGTGGCACGGCTCGAGCTGGCTCGTCGCCTGGGCCGCGTCAACCCGACCCTCGGGGTCTCCGTCGGCCAGGAGCGCCTGGAGATCGAGACCGGGTCCCAGACGTTTTCGAGCAGGGACATCCTGGTCGGAGTCCGGGGCTCGGTTCCATTGCCGCTCTTCCAGTCGAATCGATTGGAGCGCGCCGAAGGGCAACTCGAGGTCGAGCGCGCCCGCACGGAAACTCTCGCCCAGGAACTCCAGGTGCGCAGTGAGGTCGCTCTAGCCTGTGCCGCGATTCACCGAGCCCAGGAACGCGTCGGCCTGCTGACGCCCCTTTCGGAGTCCGCGACGTCGGACCTGCGGACACTCGAGGCGGCCTATCGGGACGGTCGATCGGCGCTCGATGAGTATCTGACCCTCAGGGAACGACTCCTGAGGGCACAGCGCGGTTATGTCGAGGCGCTCGGTGATCTTGAAGAGGCCCGCAATGCAATCGTTCGCGCGACCGGTCTGAGGCGTCCGGAACTCGCCGGGAGGCTCGGCAAGTGAACCCAAGGGAGGTGAGGTGCGCCATGCATGAACGCCCGATGCGATCGCTCAGGGCGATCGGAGTCCCGGTCGTGGCAACGTGTTTCCTGCTCGGACTCTCCTTTGGAACCAGCCAGTCCCACGGGGGAGTGGACCACGGCGCGCCGCAGGCAGTCGCCACCGGGGACCCCAACACGGTCATTCGCGCTGTTGCCAGCGCGCGCTACGAGGTTGTCGTCAAATATCGCAGTCTCGCCGACGGCGGGCGGATCCCGCTTCGGATCTACGTCAGCGACTTTGCGACGAACGCCCCGGTTCGCGGTGCGATGGTCGAGTTCACGACCACGGTGCCGGCGAAGTTCGCCACGTCGCTCCATGCCGGCGCACCCGGTGTCTACGACGGAGCCTTGACCGGCGCAAAAGCGGGCAGGTACACGGCGATTCTTGCGATCGTCTCGGGCGGGGAGACGTCCGAGTTCTCGCTTTCGGACCTGCCCCTCGCGCAACCGGCTGCCCCGCCTGAGGCGCACGTCGCGGTGCCGCCCAGCCGGGGAAGCGCCTGGCTCCCGTGGCTCCTCGGAACGATCGCCGTGCTCGCGATCGTCTCCCTTCTCGCCCTGCGCCGCACGCGCCGGGGCGCCCGGCGGCTGGACGCGGCAGTCCTCGTCCTGCTCGGGGGAGCCCTGTTCCTTACCGGCCGGGCCGGAGCGCACGGAGGCGAGGATCACAGCAAGAAGGGAGCGAGCGGAGCCGCCGCCGGAGGTACGGGGCCGCGCTACGTGGCCAAGGAATCGCAGTTCCTGCTCGGCGTCCGCACCGTCGTCGGCATGAAGCAAAGGGTCGCAAGCCAGCTGACCGCAATCGGGCGCGTGACCGCGGAGAGCGGCGCCCTGGCGTCGGTCTCCGCGCCCCAGACTGGCCGCATGGAACGGGCGGGTCGGGCGCTGGTGGTCGGAGACCGCGTCCGTCGGGGTCAGTTGCTCGGGTACCTCCTGATGATCGATCGACTTCCGATCCGGGCACCGATCAGCGGTCTCGTGGCGGACGTCGACTTTGCGTCGGGTCAGTGGGTCCAGGGCGGGCAGGAACTCATGCGCATCCTGGATGAACGGCAGGTGCGCGTTGAAGTGCCATTCTTCGGCGAGAGCCTGGCGCGCGCCCTGCGGGCGCAAACGGCGGTCGTTCGAACGACTGCCCTGCCGGATCGAGTCTTCCCTGCGCGCCTAAGGGGGCTCGCTCCCATGGCCGGCGGCAATGACAACGGTGAAGGGCCGCGCGCTTCCGAGGAGGGGACCGGCGCACCCATTCCTCCGGTCATTCTCTCCGTGGAAAACGTCGGCGGCTTGTTGCGTCCGGGGATGATTGTCGAGGCCAGTCTCGAACTGCCCGAGTCGCGCGAAATCATCACGGTCCCGGAAGGCGCGATCGTGTACCAGGAGAGCGGTCCCGCCGTGTTCGTCCATACGAAGGCCGAACTGTTCGAGCTGCGTCCGATTGCGCTCAAGGGGCGCTATCTCGACCGGGTGGGAATCGAAGGTGAGGTTCGTGCCGGGGAGCGCATCGTGTCCGAAGGCGCCTACTCCCTCGTGGCGGCTCCCGCGTCCGCCCCCTCGCCCAAGGCAACCACCGCAAAGCCGGCCCCAGCGGGCGGCAAGCGATGATCAACGCGATCCTTCGCTTTTCGCTGCACAACCGGTTGATGATCCTCGTGGGCGCAGCGCTGCTCCTGATCTTCGGAATCTGGACGGTCACCCGCATGCCGGTCGACGTCTTTCCCGATCTCAATCGCCCCACGGTCACCATCCTGACCGAAGCCCCCGGCCTCGCGCCCGAGGAGGTCGAGGCGCTGGTGACCCGGCCGATCGAGACCGCCATGAACGGTGCGCCGGGCGTGGAGCGGGTGCGGTCCACCTCGGCGGTGGGCCTGTCGGTCACCTACGTCGAATTCGCTTGGGGCACCGACGTCTACCGGGACCGCCAGCTCGTCAGCGAGCGGCTGCAGTTGGTGCGTGAACAGCTTCCCGGATCGGCGGAACCCAGCATGGGTCCCGTGTCCTCGATCATGGGCGAGATCGCGCTGGTCGGCATCGAGAGTCCGGACGGAAAGGTCGCCCCCTTCGACTTGCGCACGCATGCCGAGCAGGTCATCGGACGACGCTTGCTGACCATTCCCGGAGTCTCCCAGGTGATCGCCATCGGTGGGGGGCTCAAGCAGTACGTCGTGGAGCCGAAGATCGATCAGCTCGCGGCGATGGGATTGACCCTCGCGGATCTGACCGAGGCGGTCGGCGAAGCGAACGTGAACAGCTCCGGCGGATTCGCCGCCCAGGGCGGCCGCGAGCTGGTGGTGCGCAATCTCGGGAGAACGACCGATCTCGCCGACATCGGGGCAACCAGCGTGGGCCAGGTGGCCGGGGGGCTCAGCATCCCGCTCTCGGCGGTCGCCGACGTGACGGCGGGTACGGCCCCCCGGCGTGGGGATGCGGGCATCGATGGACGCCCCGCGGTGATCCTCATGGTCCAGAAGCAGCCGGGGACCGACACCATCCGCATTACCGAGGACATCGAGCGAACCCTCGTCCAGCTCGAGGGCTCGTTGCCGCCGGGCGTTCGGACACGCATGCTCTTTCGCCAGGCGAGCTTCATCGAGGCCTCCATCAAGAACGTGGAGGAGGCGCTCAGGGACGGGGCGATCCTCGTGACCATCGTGCTCTTCATCTTCCTGCTCAACTTCAGGACGACGGCCATCACCTTGACCGCGATTCCGCTCTCCCTGGTCATCACCGCGATTGTCATGAAGCTGATGGGCCAGACGATCAACACCATGACCCTGGGCGGAATTGCCATCGCGATGGGGGAACTCGTGGACGACGCCGTCGTCGACGTGGAAAACGTCTTCCGGCGACTGCGCGAAAATCGAGCCCATCCGACTCCACAACCGGCCTGGAGGGTCGTCTTCGCGGCCTCGTCGGAGGTCCGAACCTCGATCGTCTTCGCCACCATCCTGGTCATCCTCGTGTTCATCCCGCTGTTCGCGCTCGGCGGGATCGAAGGACGGCTGTTCACCCCCCTGGGGCAGGCGTACGTGATCGCCATCGTGTCTTCCTTCGTGGTGTCGATGACGGTCACCCCGGCGCTCTGCCTTTACTTGCTGCCGCGAGCGAAGGCCACCGAGCGCGGCGACTCGCCGTTCGTGCGCTGGCTCAAGGGCATCGACCGTCGCGCGCTCGTACGCGTGCTGGCTCACCCAAAGGCGACCCTGGTCGCTCCGGCGGTGGCATTTGCCATCGCGCTGGCCATCGTTCCATTCCTGGGGCGGGAGTTCCTGCCGCCGTTCAACGAGGGCACGGCGACGATCAACGTGCTCGCCCAGCCCGGCACCTCGCTCGAGGAGTCCGATCGGCTCGGCATGACCGCGGAGCGCCTGCTGCTTGAGGTGCCCGAGGTCCTTTCGACGGGCCGCCGGACCGGGCGCGCCGAGCGCGATGAACATGCCGAGGGGGTGCACTATTCCGAGATCGACGTCGACTTCAAGGTGTCGAAGCGCTCGCGCGAGGCCATCCTGACGGATATCCGCGACCGCCTCGCCCAGCTCCCCGGGGTCTCGTCGAGCGTGGGCCAGCCGATTTCCCACCGCCTCGATCACCTGCTCTCGGGCGTGCGCGCCCAATTGGCGATCAAGCTGTTCGGGCCGGACCTCGCCGTCCTGCGACAGAAGGGGGCGGAACTCCAGGCGGCGATCTCCGACATCCCGGGACTGGTCGACCTCCAGACCGAGCGGCAGGTCCTCGTGCCCCAACTCCAGGTGCGCGTGGATCGGGAACGGGCGGCGCTCTACGGACTGACGCCTGGAAAGCTCAATGAGTGGCTCGAAACCGCCCTGGCCGGACGCGTCGTCGGGCAGATCCTGGAGGGGCAGTTCAGCTACGACCTGGTCGTGCGCCTGCCTGAACGGGTGCGGGCGGATCCGGCTGCGATCCGTCGCCTGCTGATCGACACGCCGGCAGGGGTCAAGGTGCCCCTTGAGGCCGTGGCCCGGGTGAACGAGACCTGGGGGCCGAACCAGGTGCAGCACGAGGACGTCCAGCGACGCATCGTCGTGTCCGCGAACGTGGCCGGGCGGGACCTCGGCGCCGTGGTCCAGGAGGTCGAGGCCCGCGTCGCGCAGGCCGTCGAACTCCCTGCCGGATACTTCGTGAGCTATGGCGGGCAATTCGAGAGCCAGCGCTCGGCCAGCCGCACGCTTGGACTGCTCTCGATTCTCGCGTTCGCGGCGATGTTCACCGTGCTCTTCGCGCACTTCCGCTCGGTCCCGATCGTGCTCCAGATCCTGATCAACATCCCGCTCGCGTTGATCGGGGCGGTGATCTCGGTCCTGCTCACGGGGGGCGTCTTCTCGATCGCGACGCTGGTCGGCTTCATCACGTTGACCGGGATCGTGAGTCGAAACACGATCATGATGATTTCCCACTATCTCCACCTCATACGCGAGGAAGGAGAGTCCTTCAGCCACGAGATGATCATCCGCGGCTCGCTGGAGCGCCTGGTGCCCGTGCTGATGACCGCGCTCA
>JBKJOC010000480.1:0-14006 GCA_046595725.1 Candidatus Eiseniibacteriota bacterium | reverse complement strand
CGGCGCACGTGCAGGCGGCCAAGCGCCAGGCGGGTCCTGATCTCGGCGAGCTGGTCCGAGATCTCGATCTCGATCTGGAGCGCGCGCCGGAAGCACTCGGCGGCGAGGTCGAGTTCCCCGAGGCGGAATCGCATGACTCCCAGGTTCTGCGCGTAGTACGCGACATAGAAATAGTCGCCCACCTTCTCGGCCAGCCGCAGCGCCTGCTCGAACGAGCGCGTCGCCTCACGCCACTGGCCGGTGTTCTTGTAGACGAGCCCCAGGTTGCTGTGCGCGCCGGCCATGTGTCCCAGGTCCTCGACCCGACGGAAGCTGGCGAGCGAGCCGGTGAAGGCATCGAGCGCCCCGGGATAATCGCCGGTGCGCAGGGCGGCGATGCCCTGCGTCTGTTCGATCAGGCCCAGTTCGACGTGATCGTTGGTCGTGCGGAGAAGGCGGAAGGCGGCACGGGCATAACGCGTGCCCGGGCGGTACGCGCCGGCGGCGACGTGACTGCGTGCGATCCGGCTCGCGAGCAGGCCATTGAGGTTCGAGTCACGCAGCGGACGCGCGGCCATGCGCGCGCCGGAAAGCTGAGCCAGAGCGCGATCGTAGCGACCTTGCCGGTGATCGCAATCGGCCAGCTTGATGAGGAGTCGGGCCTTCGTGGCTCGGTCGTCAGGGCGCACCTGTGCCAGGGCGACGGCGTAGTACTCCCGCGCCGTGTCGAACTGGTCGGCTGCCTGACTGAGATCTCCGAACTCTTCCTGCCGGAGCGCCGCGTCCTGCGGGGCACTCAGCACGGCGGCGTTCGGGGGGATCGGCTTCTGCACGGAACGCTCCTCAGCCTCACCGGGGGACGGACTGGAAGCAGGCGATCGGCCACGCGATTTCGAGGCGCGGGAGTCGGCCGCCTGGCGGCGACCCCCGCTCACGAACTCAGCGCAGGCCGGGTCGCCCGAGCAACGAACTCAGCAATTGCTGCACCAGCACCCACTCCACAATCTCGATCGGACTCGCCGGGCTGGACGGACAGAAGGTGCCGAGCGCAGCGTTGGTCGACGTGGCCGAAGGTTGCGCCGCCGGCCGAGGTCCCGTGTCCTTCGGACTGTCGGGATCTCCACTGGTCGTCCCACCGCCGCCCGCGGCCGCGACCGTCGAAATTCCGACAGTCGCCGTCAGCGAGACGACACTGAGGCTGAGGAGAAGGGTGAAGATGAGGGATCGACACGCCTTGACGGCCATTGCGCTGTGAACTCCCTCCACGCGAGACGGCTACACCTCTTCCAGCGCGCGGTGGCTGGGTGAGAGGAGACGCAGGGGTACGGAAGAGCAGGGAACCACTGTCCAGCGCGAAGAGAAGGCTACGCCCGGGCGATTTGCACGGTCAACAAATTTGAGGGTATCAAACACTTTGGAGGCGACCTTTTCGTCAGCTCCCGGGGGGAGCGAGGAGGCGGGCAGCCTCCTCAGCCCGTTTGAGGGCCGCCCGGGCGAGGGCGTACCGGAGCCCCTGGGTCGAGGCGGTCAGCGACGCCAGGCCCGCCGCCTCGCACAGCGAAACCAGGAGGACGCAGCCGGCAGGCAGGATGTCGGCCCGGCCGGGGCCGACCGTGGCGAGCGCCTGGCGCTCTGCGGTGGTCAAGCGGGTCAGGGAATCGGTCAGGCGGCGAATGTCCCCCGTCGCCAGCAGGTGGCCCTCGACTCGAGACGCGTCGTAGCGGCGCAGGCCCAGGTTGAGCGCAGCCAGTGCGGTCACCGTGCCCCCCACCCCGGCCGCGGCCTGGGGCGTGGGACGGAGCAGGACGTCGTGGCGAACCCAGGTCTCGCGCAGGAAAGCACGCAGGTCGGCCAGCTCGGACGATGCCGGCGGGTCGCTCCGAAGGAAGCGCTCGGTCAGGCGCACGCACCCGAGTTCAAGGCTGGCCCAGGGACCGACCTCGAGGCCCTCGCCGCGGACGACCTCGACCGATCCGCCGCCGATGTCGACCACCAGGTACTCGCCGCGCTCCCGATCCCAGCGCAGCCCTTCGACCACAGCTTCATAGACAAGCCGGGCTTCCTCCTCCCCCGAGAGGATGCGGATGGGGAAACCCGCCGCCTTCTCCAGGCGGGCGGTGACCTCGGGCCCGTTCTCGGCGCTCCGAAGCGCGTTGGTCGCCGCCACCAGCACCTCGGCGCACTCGAGTTCGCGCGCCCGGCGGGCGAAGCGGCCCAGCGTGTCGCGGGTACGCTCCTCGGCCCTGGGCCCGATGCGGCCCGTGGTCTCCAGACCCTCGCCCAGCCGACAGGACTCCCCGAGTCGCACGAGTGGGCGAACCTCGCCATTCCCACCTCGCTCGGCCACCAGCAGCCGGACAGAATTGGTTCCGATATCAATCGAAGCAATCCGAACAAGACGCTGCGAAGGGGGGGGAATGGACATGGCTGGCTCCACTACACTGCGAATTCTTCGTTACGAATGAGGGTCCGGTGCACGGGCTCGAGTTCCGGAGCACCAGTGTGGGGACGTATCTCCTGCGGCTGCGGCATTGGTTTCGATAAGTGTGGAAGTTCTGTAATCAACCCAAGGAGGATTGCGGCCCGACTTCCAGGCGCTGGGCCGGAACAAATCATTAAACGGCCATCCCGTCGCGTTTCTACGAGTTCAGAATCCTTAAGGATTGAAACATGGTGGGAGGTGCAGGCGGCCGAGAGCTGAATCCGCGCGGCGAGATCACCGAGTGCCCGCGGACCCACCGACAGCTCGGACAGGATGCGCCAGCGCGAGGGGTCGGCCAGGGCCTGGACTGCCCGCACGCCCCACGCGCCTTCAGCGCCGGCGCGTTTTCCGGAGCCTTTGCGTCTTCCCGGGCGTCCGGGGGCGCGCGGGTTCGAGGTCTCCTCCACGGTACCCTCCGATGGGCTGCGTACCTTGACCGCAAGGACTTACGCAGACTACTCTATGGCATGTTCGAATCGCAATCCTCCCCCGCACCCGACCTGGGCGGCGCCCTGGTCCCGGCCCCCGGAGACCTCGAGCTCGATACCCTCGCACGCGAGGCGTCCGAGTCCGAGGCCGAGCCGGACCGTGGCCGAATGCCGAGCGCGCCCCCGTCGTTTTTCGGCCTCCTCCCCGAGGAAGTCGAAGCCGCGCTCGTCGGCGCCGGCTGGCAGCGCTATCGCGCGCACCAGCTGCTCGACTGGGTCTACGGCAAGCGTACCCGCGATCCGGAGCTGATGACGAACCTGGGCAAGACCCAACGCGAGGAGCTGAACCGGATCGTCGACCTCGAGCTTCCGAGGATCCATCGCCAAATCCAGTCGCCCAAGGGCGATTCGGTCAAGTACGCGCTCGAACTCCGGGACAAGACCCGCGTCGAGTCGGTCGCGATGCTGTCGCGCCGGGGCGTGACCCTCTGCGTCTCGACCCAGGCCGGCTGCGGCATGGCTTGCGTCTTCTGCGCCACCGGAACGCTCGGGCTGGCGCGCAACCTCAAGGCCGACGAGATCGTCGCCCAGGTCGTCCACATGCTCGAGACCACGGGCTGGGAGGATCCGGGCTTCAACATCGTGTTCATGGGGATGGGCGAGCCGCTGGCGAACTACGCGCAGACCCTCAAGTCGATCCGCGTGCTCAACGCCGAGGATGGCCTTCGGGTCGGCTCGCGGCGCATCACGCTCTCGACCTGCGGGATGGTGCCGCAGATCCATCGCCTGGCGAAGGAAGGCCTCCAGGTCGGGCTCGCGATCTCGCTCCATGCCACGACCGACGAACTGCGCGACCGCCTGGTGCCGATCAACCGGCGCTTTCCGCTCCGTGAGCTCGTGCGCGCAGCGGACTTCTATGCCCTGTCGACCGGCCGGCGCATCACGCTCGAGTACATCCTCCTCGCCGGCATCAACGACCGGAAGGGCGACGCCGAACGGCTGGCCGACATTGCGAACTCGCTGCCCTGCAAGATCAACCTCATTCCCTACAACCCCGTGCCGCAACTGCCGTGGCAGCGTCCGGCGGACGAGGCAATCCAGCGCTTCGCGGACTGGCTGTTCCCGCGCTGCCCTGCCGTGACGCTCCGCTGGAGCCAGGGCGGGGAAATCGCAGCCGCGTGCGGTCAGCTGGGCGCCAAGGCCTGATCCCGCGCCGCGCCTCGTGAGCCTGAGGGCCCGGCTCACCCTCTGGTTTCTCGTCCTGGCCATCGTCCCGAGCCTCCTCCTGTCCGGACTCGTGCTGCGGCAACTGGTCTCGACCGTCGAGTGGTGGGACTCGGCCGGCGCCGAGGAGGCGCTCACCAGCTCGGTCGTGGTCGCCAGGAACGCGCTCAAGCGACTCGAGAGCGGCCTCCACCTGGGCGCTGCGCCGCTGTTCGACCTGTCACGCAGCCGGGAACTCCAACTTGGCGCCGGCCAGGCCGACCGCCAGTTCATCGAGCGCTACCTCGACAACACCGGGCTCGACCTCTATCAGCTCTACCGTCGCGCGCCCGGTGACACGAGCTGGCGCATGGTCGTCGACCTCGCTCCCACCGGCCATCCGCGCACGACCTCACTCGACCTCGCCCCCGAGCTCGACCGCGGACGCATCGACCCCATGCGCCCCGTGCAGTCGGCGACCGGCGTGTTCGGGCTCCTCATCCCCTTGCCCACCGACAGCACGCACGCGGGCGAGCGGCTGGTCGCGGTCGGCTACGCGCTGCCACAGGACTTCTTCCTGCGACTCTCCGAGCTGCAACTCGGCATCGGGACGTTCCGCGCGCTCGCGGGCTACGCCGAAGTCTTCAAGTGGTACTTTCGGCTGGCGGTGGTCGCAATCCTCCTGCTGGTCGCGGTGATCGCGGTCTTCGCCGCGCGCGCGCTCGCCCGGCACCTGTCGCGGCCGATCGCCGACCTCGCGTCGACGTTCGCGAAGGTCGACGGCGGTACCGAGATCACGGTCACTCCCGGTGGCGCACCCGAAGTCCGTCAACTCGGCATCGCCTTCAACGCCATGACCGCACGCCTCGCCGCCGCGCGGCGCGAACTCGAGCGCGCAGAGCGTGCCGCGGCATGGCAGGGCGTGGCCCGGCAGGTCGCGCACGAGATCAAGAATCCGCTCACCACGATCGGGCTCGCACTGGATAACATGGAGCGGGAGCTCCATGCCCTGCCGGCGGACGCGCGCGCCCGCGTCGACAAGCGGGTGCGGGCGCTCGAGCGCGAGTTGGCGTCGCTCGCCGACCTGGCCGATTCGTTCTCGACGCTGGGAGCGCTGCCGATCATGCGCGCCGGCGCGCTCGACCTGAATGCGCTGGTCGAGAGCCTGGTCTCGGCCTCGCCCTGGCAGCACGTCGAGATCACGACCGCGCTCGATCCCGCGCGCCCGAGGGCGTGGGCGGACGAGCGCCAGATCCGCCGCGTCCTGCGCAACCTGCTGAAGAACGCATGCGAGGCGCAGCCCTCAGGCGGCCAGGTGCGGATCTCGACCGCGGGTGCCGCAGCGGGTGACACGCCCTCGGTCACCGTGGCGGACGACGGGCCGGGCATCTCGCGGGAGGTTCAGGCCCACATGTTCGACACCGGCTTCACGACCAAGGAGAGTGGCTCGGGCGTCGGGCTCGCGGTGAGCCAGCGCGTCATCGAGCAGCATGGAGGCACGATCGAGGTGGACAGCGCGCCCGGCAGGGGCACGCGCATCACGGTCCGACTGCCGGAAAGGAACGCATGAGCGCGGAGCGACTGCAGGTGCTGATCGTGGACGACTCGCCCGCGCTGCGCGAGCAGATGAGTGATCGGCTGACCGGCGACGGGCACGCCGTGAGGACTGCTCCCACGGGCGAGCTGGCGCTGGCGGCGCTCGCCGAGCGCCCGTTCGATGTTGCGTTCGTCGACGTCAACCTGGGCGGCGGCATGAGTGGCCTCGACGTCCTGAAGCAGGCCCGCACCGACCATTCCGACCTCACCGTCATCCTCATCTCCGAGCGAGCCTCGATCCCCGTCGCGGTCGAGGCCACCAAGCTGGGCGCCTTCGACTTCCTCGAGAAACCGTTCGACCGCGACCGCCTGACGCTGCTGCTCTCCCACCTGGTCGAGCGCGCCACGCTCAAGCGCCGCGCGCGCACGGCGTCCGTCGCGGGCTCGTACGGACTGGTGCTCGTCGGCGGCTCGGAGACGATGAAGAAGCTCATGGCCGAGGTCGAGCGCGTGGCGCCGACCCAGGGCAAGGTGCTGGTCACGGGCGAGAACGGCTCGGGCAAGGACTTGGTGGCGCGCGCGATCCACCTCGGCAGCCGGCGCGCCGAGCGCCCGTTCGTCAAGCTCAACTGCGCGGCAATCCCGAAGGACCTCGTGGAAAGCGAGCTTTTCGGCTACGAGCGCGGCGCGTTCACGGGCGCAATGCAGGCCAAGAAGGGCAAGCTCGAGCTCGCCGACACGGGGACGCTGTTCCTCGACGAGATCGGCGACCTCTCGCTCGAGGCCCAGGCCAAGCTCCTGCGCGCGATCGAGACCGGCGAGGTCGAGCGCGTGGGCGGCACCAGGACGACGGTGGTCGACGTGCGGCTGGTATCGGCGACGCACAAGGACCTGCCCGCCGCCGTACGCGCGGGGACGTTCCGCGAGGACCTCTACTTTCGCCTCAACGTGCTGCCGATCCACGTGCCGCCGCTGCGCGCGCGCCGTGAGGACGTGCGCCTCCTGGCCGAGCACTTCGTGCACGAGTTCGCCGAGGCCGAAGGCCTGGGCACCAAGGAATTGGCGCCCCAGGCGATCGCGCTGCTCGAGGACTACAGTTGGCCGGGCAACGTGCGTGAGCTGCGGAACCTGATGGAGCGCGCGGTCATCCTGGTCGCGGGGCCGGTGATCGACGCCGCGGACATCCGCGATTGGCTCGTGCCCGTGACGCGTGCGGCCGGCGCGCCGGGCGGCCCGGGCGCGGCGATGCTCGAGGACGACAACGAGGCGGGCGGACCGGCCAACCTGCGCGAGGAGCTCGAGCGCCGCGAGTCGGAAACGATCCTCAAGGTGCTCGAATCAGTGCGTTGGAACGTGACCCAGGCGGCCGCGCAGCTCGGCGTTGACCGCACCAACCTGCATCGCAAGATGCGCAAGTACGGCATCCATCGCAACAGCAAGGAGGATGATGCGTGAGCCCGATCGAGCCTGGCAGCGCCCTGCCCCGTTTCACCCTCGCGCTCGCGCTCCTGGTCGCGCTCGGTCTCGCGCCACGCGCGGCCTGGGCCCAGCCCGACAGCGTCGAGGTCCTGGTCGACGCCCCCGCCGACTCGGCCTGGATCGAGGTCGGGGGCAAGGACGCGTTCGGAGCCGACGATCCCTTCGCCGACCTGCCATCGGCGGACGACGAGGGACCGATCCGCCCGGAGGGCGGCAAGCTCTTTCCGTACATCGGGTACAACCGCGTCGACCAATTCACGCTCGGGCTCGACATGTCGTTCCGCCCCTCGAAGGGCCTCCTGCCGGGCTTCGCCACGCGCTTCGCGCGCGCACTCAGGCGCCAGCGACCGCCGGGCAGGGGCGGTGACGGGCGCTGGCTCTACGAAATGCGGCTCGAGCAGCCGATCGACCGGCGGCGCGCCACCCTGTTCGCGATCTCGACCTACCGCCGCACCGACGACGACGACTTCGGCCAGGTCGGCGACGTCGAGAACTCGATCGCCGCGCTGATGTTCCATTACGATTCCAAGGACTGGTTCGAGCGCGAGGGCATGGCGATCGAGGGCGCAACGACGTGGCGCAGGTGGACGCTGTCGGCCCGCCACGACCGCGACGAGTACACTTCCATCACCGAGCTCGCCGACGGGACGCGCGGACTATTTCGCCGCCACGCCTCGTGGCGCGCGAACCCGGCGATCGACGACGGCGACCTGCGCTCGCTGACAGCCGGCATCGACTACGACTCGCGCATCAACAAGAAGTCCCCGCGCAACGGCATGCGGCACCGGCTGCGGGCCGAGACGGCGGGCGGCGACCTGGGCGGCGACTTCGCGTACCGGCGCTACACCGCGGACCTGCGCACCTACTTCTCGCCCGGCCCCTCGCACGTGGCGAAGGCGCGCCTCCTGCTGGGGACGACTTCCGAGGGCGACTCCCTGCCGTTCCAGAAGACGTTCGCCATCGGCGGCATCGGCACGCTGCGCGGTTCTTCCTTCCGGCACTTCCGCGGCCGCCACGTGTTCCTCGCCAACGGTGACTGGGCGTGGGAGCTGTTCAAGCGCTCGAGCAAGAACGCGATGCTCAAGACCGGGCTTTCGCTGGTCGCGTTCACGGACTTCGGTCTGGCGTGGGACTCCGCGAAGTGGGATCTCGGCCATCGCCGGCCGGCGTGGGACGCGGGGCTGGGCATCGGCACGACCGACGAGACCTTGCGCGTCTACTTCGCACGGGACCTGAGGGCGGAGCGCTCCCCCATTCACGTCACCCTGCGCATCGCGCGCGCCTACTGAGCGGGCGAAGCTCGTGTCCGCGAAGTGCCTCGTGTTCGCCCTGCTCGTCCTCGCCTTCGGGCCGGGCGCGGCGCAGGGCGTCGGGGTGGTGGGCACGAACGTGGCACGCGCTGGCGACTGGCTCACCACCACGCTCAGGGTCGAGGACGCGCTGTCCGACCGCATCGCGCAGTCGCTCGATCGCGGCATGCCGGTGACAGTGGTGGTGCGGGTGGACATCTGGCAGGACAAAGCGGGCTGGTTCGACCGCCTGGTGGGCGAGCAGACGGTCATGCTGCGCGCGTTCCGGAATGCGTGGTCGGAGGACTTCACGCTCAGGCGCGATCCCGGGGGCGAGCGGATGATCCCGGACCTGGTGAGGCTCGAGAGCGAGATTGCCCGACCGATGCGCGTCCACGTCGTGCCGATGGCGCGACTCGCGCCCGGGGAGCTTTACTACGCGATCGTCCACGTGGCGGTGAAGCCGCTCACCGTCGAGGACCTCGAGGCCGTCGAGAAGTGGCTCTCGGGCGAAGCCAAGAGATCAGGCAAGCCCGGGCCGGGCTCGATTGCCAAGCTGCCGCGCTACCTCGTGGGCGTGCTCGCGAACCTCTCCGGTTTCGGCGACGAGGTGGTGCGCTGGAGAAGCGCGCGCTTCACGTCCGACCAGCTACGCGACTCGCCCTAGCTCAGTCCCGCCCGGCCCTGCGGCCCCGCGTTGGCGTGGCGATCCATCCACTCCGGCACCACGCCCCCCTCTCCGCCCACTCCCGACGTGTGCTCGAGCGCTCCCATCTCGACCGAGGCCCACGCGCGATTCGACGCGTCGTTGATCCCCGAGAGATGCAGCTTGAGCTCGTTCGGGTAGGTGGCGAACCGCACCGCCTCCTCGGCGGCGATGACCTGCTTCCGCACCAGGTTCGCCAGCGCCTGGTCGAAACTCTGCATCCCGTACTGCGAGACGCCGTCCTGGATCGCCTGGCGGATGTTCGAGGTCTTCCCCGGGTCGGTGATGAGGTCCCGGATGGTCGGCGTGTTGACCATGATCTCGACCGCCGCGACGCGGCCCTGGCCGCTCGCGCGGGGCACCAGCCGTTGCGACAACACCGCCCGCAGGTTGCTCGCGAGCACGCGACGGATCTCGTCCTGCTCGTGTGGCGCGTAGTAGGACAGCACGCGCTGGATCGACTGCACCGCGTCCATGGTGTGGAGCGTGGTGATCACCAGGTGGCCGGTATTCGCGGCCGTGAGCGCGATCGACAGCGTCTCCTTGTCGCGAATCTCGCCGATCAGGATGATGTCGGGATCCTGGCGCAACACGTGCCTCAGTCCGCTCTGGAACGACAGCGTGTCGTCGCCCACCTCGCGCTGGTAGATCAGGCAGCGGTCGTCACGGTGGAGGTACTCGATCGGGTCCTCGACCGTGACGATCTTGCGGGTCACCAGGTGGTTCAGGTGGTCGACCATCGCCGCCATGGTCGTCGACTTGCCCGCACCGGTGGCGCCGGTCACGAGGATCAGGCCGCGCTGCTCGTGCACCAGGTCGCCCAGCAGGGGCGGCAATCCAAGGTCGTCGAGCGCGGGAATCGTCGTCGGCACGAGCCGGAAGGACACGCCGACCGTGCCGCGCTGGCGGCAGAGGTTGACGCGGAAGCGCGCCAGTCCTTGCACGCTGACCGCGATGTCGCACTCCAGTTCCTCGGCGAACAGCATCCTGCGATCGGGCGGCAGCAGCTGCTCGATCAGGCCGTCGATGTCGGCGGGAGAGCAGCGCGGCTGGTCGATGCCGAAGAGAATGCCGTCAATGCGCAGCGTCGGCGGAGCACCGACCTTGAGATGGAGGTCGGACGCCCCGAGCGAAATCATGGTGCTCAATACGGACTGGAAGTCGCGCGGCGTTCCGGCGCTTTCGCTCATGGCAACAAGTCTCCGAGACGTGAGACGGCAGCGGGCCGGGCAGGGCAAACCCGAAATTCGGGCTCGCGCGTCAGCATCGCAAGAATCGTTCCGGAGGCTAAGTCGTTGCGGCATCGTGGGGGCGCGGGGAATCTCGCTGCAGATTGCCGTCGCAGGACGCAAGGTCGTGAACAATGCAACGGCCTCGCACCGCGGGGTCAGTGCGAGGCCGTCAAGCTGCGGGAAGCCGCGCGTCAGGCCGTGGCTTTTCTGCCCACAACCATGCGATAGATCGCGAGCAGCACGATCGCGCCGACGAGCGAGGCGATGAAGCCGGCGCTCTGTCCATCGGCGTAGAGGCCCATCGCGCGGCCCAGAAAGGTGCCGACGAGTGAACCTGCGACGCCCAGCACCATCGTGATGAGCATGCCGCCCGGATCCTTGCCCGGCATGATCAACTTGGCAAGCGCGCCAACCACGAGACCGATGATGAGTGCCCAGATGATGCCCATGATTGAACCCTCCCGTTAAGTGTCACTCTACCCGGGGGGGAATCCTTCCCGACCCCAAGGGAAACGATGGTGCCCGGGCGCGCCCGCCGTCAACCCTTTCGGAGCAACTCTTTGCAAATGAGCTCAATAGCGCGGCATCGCGGGATCGACGTCCCTCGCCCAGGCATCGATGCCGCCGGTCAGGTTGACCAGCCGGGAGGGCGAGAAACCGGCCTGCTTCAGGAGCTCGATCGCCGTCAGCGACCGCTTCCCGGTGCGGCAGTGCACCACGAGTTCGCGGCTTGAGTCGAGCTCGGCGAGTTTCGACGGCAGCTCGCCCAGGGGAACCAGCACCGAGTTCGGGATCCGGCAGAGTTCGAACTCCTGGGGCTCGCGCACATCGAGGATCGCGACCGGGTCGCCCGAGTCGACGCGCGACTTGAGCTCCTGCGCGGTGATGGTGCGCACGTCCCCGGGCGCGAGGTCGTCGCCAGGGTGGATGCCGCAGAATGCCTGGTAGTCGATCAGCTCGCGCACCGTGGGGCTCGGGCCGCACACCGGGCAACCCGGGTCCTTCCTGAGGCGCAGCTCGCGGAACGACATCGCGAGCGCGTCGAACAGGAGCAGGCGTCCGACCAGCGGGGTCCCGATGCCGAGGATGAGCTTGACCACCTCGTTCGCCTGCAGCAGTCCCACGATGCCCGGCAGGATGCCGAGGACACCACCCTCCGCGCAGGAGGGGACCATGCCGGGCGGCGGCGGCTCCGGGTAGAGGCATCGATAGCACGGCCCGTCCCTGGTGGCGAACACCGAGGCCTGGCCCTCGAAGCGGAAGATCGATCCGTAGACATTCGGCTTGCCGGTCAGGACGCAGGCGTCGTTGACCAGGTAGCGCGTGGGAAAGTTGTCCGTGCCGTCGGCCACGAGGTCGTACTGCCGGAAGAGCCCGAGCGCGTTGGCGGACGACAGCATGGTCTCGTGCTTCTCGACCTGGACGTTCGGGTTGACGTCCCTGATTCGATCCGCCGCCGAGTCGAGCTTGGGGCGGCCGACGTCCTTGGTGCCATGAATGACCTGGCGCTGCAGGTTGGTCTCGTCGACCACGTCGCCATCGACGAGCCCGAGCGTGCCCACTCCCGCGGCCGAGAGATAGAGCGCGAGCGGCGAGCCGAGCCCGCCGACGCCGATCAGCAGCACGCGCGCATGCTTGAGCTTGACCTGCCCGGCGAGGCCGACCTCGGGAAGGATCAAGTGCCGGCTGTAGCGCCGTACCTCCTCTTTGGTCAGCGGCAGTTCCGTCGTACCCGCGCGGCGCATCGCCTCCTGCGCCGCCGCGAGCTTGTCCCCGTCGGCACCACCTGCTGCGGAACCACCTGCAATCGATGGCACGATGGACACAGTGTCGCGCGCCCCGAGCGGCGTGGCGAGGCCCGCGAGCCCGCGCACGTCGTCATCGTTGACGTAGACGTTGACGTACGACCGCAGCGACCCGTCGGCGGCGAACAACTGTTCCTTGAGCGCGGGCGCGCGGGCGACCAGCGCCTCGAGCACCGCGCGCACGTCAAAGCCCTCGACCTCGACCGACGACGCGCCCGCGAACGGCGCGCGCAGTGGCCCGGGAAGATGCACCTTCACCGCCATCTCAAGCCTCCTCGAGTCCGATTTCGTTGAATGCGCCGCCGACGTGGTCGAGCCGGTACCCCTTGAGGTCCGTGGGCTCGCCCTGGGTGACCGCGGTGATCAGGTAAGCGTAGCCAGGCCACGCGTGGTCACGATCGAACGCGCTCGGGCGGGCCGGATGATCCGGGTGCGAATGGTAGAAACCCAAAATGTCCAGCCCGCGGGCGTCGGCATCGCGCTGGACGCGCACGAATTCGACCGGAGGGATCAGGTAGCGGTTGGTCAGCGAGTCCTCGCGCGCGTTCGAGGCCCGCGCGATCTCGACCACGCCTCCCCCGCCTGGCGCGCCGAGGAGGAACCCGCAGCATTCGTTGGGATAGGTTTCGCGCCCGTGCTCTTTGATCGCCGTCGCCAGCGCTCGCGGCAGGCGAAGCGGCTCGTTCACGCGACCTCCGTCCAGAAGCGCTCGCCCGCGTAGCGCGCGCCCGAGTCGCACAGGAGCACCACGATCACGCCATCCTTGAGCGTGCGGGCGAGGTCGACCGCGGCATGGAGCGCCGCTCCGGCCGAGATCCCGACCCACGCTCCCGCCTCGCGCGCCGCGCGACGGCACATCGCATGGGCATCCTCGGTCGCGACCGCGCTCTGGATGTCAACCTGCGAGGGATCGTAGAACGCCGGCACCAGGGCGCTCGCCATGTGCTTGAGCCCTTCGAGACCGTGAAGCGCGACGTCCGGCTGGACGCCGACGCGCACCATGTCGGGCAGCGCCTCCTTGAGGCGTCGCCCTGCGCCCATCAGCGTGCCGCTCGTCCCCAGTCCCGCGACGAAGTGGGTCAGGGCGCCGCCGGTCTGCTCGAGCAACTCGGGGGCGGTGGTCTCGTAGTGCGAGCGCACGTTGGCGGGATTGGAATACTGGTCGGGATGGAAGTAGCGCTCCGGGTCTTCCGCCGCGCGTCTCCGCGCCTCGAGGATCGCGCCGTCGGTGCCGAGCATCGGGTCGGTCTCGACCACGCGCGCGCCGTATGCCGAAAGCGCCGCACGGCGTTCCGCGTTTGCGTTCGCGGGCAGGCAGAGTTCGACTGGATACCCGAGCGCCGCGCCGATCCACGCCAGGCCGATGCCCATGTTGCCGCTGGTTGCCTCGAGGATGGTCCTGCCCTTTTCCAGGCGGCCCGTCGCCTCGCCGTCGCGCACCATCCAGAGCGCCGGGCGGTCCTTGACCGAGCCGCCGGGATTGAACCACTCGCACTTGCCGAGGATCCGGACCGCGGGCCGTGGGGAGAGGAGCGTGAGGTCGATCAGGGGAGTCCTGCCCACGTGGCTGAGGAGTTCGTCTGCGCGGGTGGCGGGCATGGTCTTCCTAGGATGCCGTACCAAGGCGGGGACGTGCCGATTTCCTTGTGCCCGGAAGATTGCGTCTGGCACTGGGCTTGCATGAGCGGAGGGCATGAACCTTGCGCCCTTCGTCTCGGCGCCCCCGTTCTGTCCGAACTCCGACTGCCCCTTCCACCGCGGCAACAAGAAGTTCTGGCGTTTCAAGAAGATCGGCTTCTACAGTCGCCAGTCCCCGCCCCACCAGGTCCAGCGTTGGCGATGCGACACCTGCGGTCGAAATTTCGGC
>JBKJOC010000222.1:0-5412 GCA_046595725.1 Candidatus Eiseniibacteriota bacterium | reverse complement strand
GGGCCAGAACACGATCTTCAACGTCGAGGCGAAGGCCAGCGGCGAGTGCGGTGACAGCACTCGGACCGTGCCGGTCTCGGTCCGTTGCAAGGGCGTGCCCTGCCTGACGCTCAACGTCAATCGCGACCTGAACGCCGCGTGCCCGGGCGACTCGATCGCGTTCACCGGGTCGGTCGCGAACTGCTCGCCCGATGCCGAGAATGTCGTGCTGACGATCAACGGCGTCCAGTACCGCAGCAGCTCCATCGCCGGCAACGGTACGTGGAACTTCAACACCAAGGTCGCGATGCCGCAGTGCACGGCGGGGAACGCAGTCACGTTCGACGTCGTCGCCACCGCGAGCAGCGACTGCTCGCCGACGGCCACGAAGAGCGTGGCGTTGACGGTCCAGTGCAACAGCGCTCCGTGCGTCGAAGTGACGGCGAACGCGAACAAGCAGTCGGGCTGCCCGAACGAGGAGGTCGTGATCTCGGGCGTGGTCAAGAACTGCGGCACGCAGGCTGCCAACTACACCGTGACGGTGGGTGGCGTCCAGGCCTTCACCGGCCAGGTCCAGCCGGGGCAGCAGGCGAACTACAGCCGTACCGTGAGCCTCGGCAACTGCACCGCGGGTGCGACCGTTTCCTTCCCGGTCGTTGCCACGGTCCAGAACACGTGCGGCAACGCGCAGGACACCAAGACGATCAACGTGACCTGCAACAACGCCCCGTGCGTCGAGCTGGTCGCCAACCGGACGCCGACCTCGGCCTGCCCCGGTGAACCGATCACGCTCAGCGGCACGGTCAAGAACTGCTCCACCGGCTCGGAGACCATCGTGGTCACCGTCAACGGCGAGCAGGTCTACAACCAGACCGTCAACGCGGGTTCAACTCAGAACTGGACCAAGATCGTCTCGATGCCGCAGTGCACCGCGGGGCAGTCGGTCAACTGGACGGTCGTCGCGACGGCGACGGGCACGTGCCCGCCGGCGGCGACGCAGACCCAGACCCTGTCGGTCCAGTGCAACAATGCGCCGTGCATCCAGCTCATCGGTCTGGCGTCGACGAAGTCCGTCGCCTGCCCGGCGGAGTCGCTGACGGTCTACGGCCAGGTCAAGAACTGCGGCGCCCAGTCGGGCAACTACGTGGTGACAATCGGCGGCGTCCAGGCGTTCAGCGGTTCGCTGGAAGCCGGCGCTTCATCCAGCTTCGCGCGCTCGGTCAACCTGACGCAGTGCGTGTCGGGCGCGAACGTCGACTACGCGGTGCACGCCACGGTCTCGAACTCCTGCGGCAACGCGGTAGCCGACGGCAACATCTCGGTCCGCTGCCAGGACAAGCCGTGCGTCGAGTTGACGGCGAATGGCCCGCAGAACTCGTGCGCCAACCAGCCAATCACGATCAGCGGCACGGTCCGCAACTGTGGGCCGAACGCGGCGACCATCCTGGTCAAGGTCGGGGACACCCAGGCCTACAACCAGTCGGTCAACGCCGGAGCCACGGCGAACTGGACGCTGCAGGTGCCGTTCGCGGGTTGCACCGCGGGTCAGAGCGTCAATTACGTCGTGACCGCAACGGTGACCAACGATTGCGGCACCAGCACGCAGACCAAGTCGGTCAGCGTCCTGTGCCAGGCACCGCCGTGCGTCGCGATCGATCTCAACGCCCCGACGGTTGCCTGCGTGGGCGCGAACATCCAGCTCTGCGGCACGCTCACGAATTGCTCGAACACCAGCGAGGCGATTGAAGTCCGCTACGGGGACAAGTCGCAGCGCTTCGAGAACGTGGCCCCTGGCGCGAGCCGGAGCTTCTGCTTCGAGATCCGGATGCCTGAGTGCACGCAGGGCGACGTCCGGCAGTGGACGGTGAGCGCGATCGCGATCAACGATTGCGGCCGGTCCGAGAAGACTGCCCAGGACGAGACCAAGTGCAAGCTGCCGGAGATCAAGGTCAAGAAGGCCGCGGAAAGCGTGGTCAACGACGGCGACATCATCCACTACACGATCATCGTGGAGAATCCCGGCGAAGCCCCGCTGCAGAACGTGATCGTGTCGGATCCGCTCTGCCCGTACACCGTGTACAACAACCACGCCAACCCGGCCGCGTTCTCGGAGCCGGCGGTGGGTTCGAACGGCACGGTGACGTGGAAGATCCCGCTGCTTGGCAAGGGCGAGTCGATGGCATTCACGTTCGAGGCCAAGGCCAGCCTGTCTCAAGGCGGAGCCTCGTGCCCCGGCGACGTGATCTGCCGCAACAAGGTCACGGCTTCCGGTACCTGCTCGGGGACGTCGGATACGACCCCGGTCACGGCGACCGACGAGACCGCGACCACGATCCGCTGCGCGACGCAGAACTGTCCGCGCACGGCCGGATTCTGGACGCAGCAGTGCGCCCAGAAGGGCAATGGCAGCACCAAGTTCACGGTGCTCCAGCTGGACCAGATCACCGCCAAGGTGGCTGACGTCTCGACGTTCTTCACCTGGACGGCGGACTCCTCGTTCAGCAACTTCTGCGCGGTGATCAATCCGCCGAGACCCATGAACCAGCGGCAGCAGGCGCTGCGGCAGTTCGCGGTGCTGCTGGCGAACTACGCGACGGACGTGCTGAACCTGACCCCGAGCGCGGGCGGGCAGCTGTTGCTCGACCCGAACACCCCGATCAGCTGTGGCGGCTTCACCGCGACGACGATCGGCGAGCTGATGACCGAAATCGATCTCAAGCTCATCACGCTGGCGGGCCAGGATCTCGGGAATGAGGAGGTGAAGGCGAAGTACAGCGCCATCATTTCCTGCGTCGACGCCATCAACAACGGCGTGGGCATCCCGACGATCGCCGGTTGCGACGAGGGCCCCGCAGACGACGGCAACAACGGCGCCAAGTCCGGCGGCGTGGCGCTGTCGGCGGCGACCCCGAACCCGTTCTCCTCGACGACGCAGTTCTCGTACGAGGTCTCGGGGAACGAGTCGAACGTCTCGGTCACCGTCTACAACGTGGCGGGTCGCCAGGTGCGCACGTTGGTTCTCGCGAATCAGCAGGCGGGCCGGTACTCGATCACCTGGGACGGCAAGGCTGACGATGGGTCGAGCGTCACCCGCGGCGTGTACTTCGTGCGCGCGATCGTCGGCGGCCAGAAGGCCCCGGTGCAGCGCGTGCTGTACATCCGCAACGAGCAGTAGGAAACCCACCCAGGAACCGGGCCCCGGTCGCCATACCGGGGTCCGGGCCGGGGTTTGCTGACGAGAACGGTCCCGTTCGAGGTTGAGCGGGGCCGTTCTGCGTTCGGGGTGGTCCCATAGTCCCGGCCGGGCAGTGTAAAATCTACCTCATCCAGTATTTTCAATGCATTGCGCAAGATTTCCGGTGACGAAATTTAGCTTAGAGTTTAAAGTTTCCTCGCCTCAAAGAGGATTCTTCACCCCTCCCCGGGTGAACTCCTCAAGCCAGGGATTGGCGGAGGCGGGAAACGTCGTGGACGCTCGAACTCCCGCTCCGGGTCCGATCGGCATCGGTGGTCGATTCTGTCGACCGCACTCATGCCGAGACGCAGGCGCGGCGAGGCGTGCCCACCTCATCACCGATCACCGAAGAATTCATGCGGCTCCCATGTTTTCGTGCATCGCTCCCCCCTCCCTCAGGTGGATCCGCGAGGATCTCCCGTTGCCCTCCCCCTCCGGGGTGGAACAGAGAGGTTGATCGAAATGAATTGTAGACCCAAGTCCCACAACTCCAGAGGTCGGAGCCTGCTTGCTTCGTTGATCGCGCTTGCGAGCTTCGCCACGCTCGCGCTCTCGGTGCCGGCCGCCATGGCCCAGCCGACAATCGACGGCAACCTGACCGACTTCATCAATTACGGAGCCACGCTCACGAGCACGGGCACCGGTTTCGGAGTAGCAATCACGGACAAGCCGGGCGTCGGCGGAGCGCCGACGGTCGAGACGATCTACAACGACGTCAAGTTCATTCCGTGCCCGCAGCCCCAGCCCGCACTTGGATCCCACTGGGTCAACGGCACCGAGATCTTCTACCACTACCTCGCCTACGTGCCGGGTTCGACCACGCTGTATCTCGGAATTCGTACCGAGGGCATCGTCGGCGACTCGGACGGCGACAACGATCCGAACCTTGCAGGCGCGCCAGGTGCGAACTGCAACCCGGCCGACAACATCGAGGACTTCGTCGGAATCAGCGGGAACGAAATCTACGCGTGGAGCTTCGATCTCAACTGCGACCGGATCACGGACGCCTCAATCAGGATCCAGGACAACCAGGTCATCGGCTCGGGCCTCTTTGCGGGCGTGACCGGTACGCTCGCGTTCGAGCAGAACGGCGGAACGGGTGCGACCGGACACGATCTCGAAGTCCAGGTCAACCTGACTTCGCCTCTTCCGGCGGCGTTCAAGTACGTGCGCGCCGAGGCCAACGCCTTCGACGGCCTGAGCGAGGATCGCTCGGACGGTGTCGTGCTCGTCGGTAAGCCGAAGATCACGGTCGAGAAGTCCGCGGTTCCGGCCTCGATCTGTGTGGGCCAGAACACGCGCTTCACGATCCTGGTGACGAACTCGGGTCAGACGCCGCTGTCGGTCGTCGTGACCGACGTCCTCCCGGCCGCGATCACCTATGCGGGCGGACTCAGCAGCACGTGCGGCGTCGGCGCTCCGCAGCAGGCCGGCAGCACGCTGACCTTCCCTGCGTTCGACCTCGCGGTGGGTGCCAGTTGTTCGATCAGCTTCGACGCGACAGCGGCCCCCCAGTGCTTCGGGACGGTCACCAACAACGTCGAGGCCGTCGGCACGTTCAATTCCGCATGCCTCGACCCGGCCGGTCTTTCGGATCTCGCGTCGGCCTCAGCGACGGTGACCTGCCTCCCGCAGCCGTGCGTCGAAGTGACGGCTAGCGGTCCGACGTCGGCCTGCGCCGGCGACCGGTTCACGATCTCGGGCACGGCGCGCAACTGCACGCCCGACGCCGAGACCATCGTGGTCACGATCGACGGTGTCCAGGTCTTCAACGCCTCGGTTAATGGCAACACGACCATCAACTGGTCGGGTTCCGTCAGCATGCCGGCGGCTTGCACTCCTGGCCAGAAGACCAACTTCGCGATCGTCGCGACGGGCACCAACACGTGCGGCACGGACACCGAGAACGCCACGGTGGGCGTGGACTGTGCGAGCCCGCCGTGCGTCACGCTCCAGGCGATCAGAACTCCGGAATCGGCCTGCCCCGGCGCTCCGGTCACGATCAGCGGCACGGTCGGCAACTGCTCGAACGCCGAAGAGACCATCGTCATCACGGTCAATGGCGTTCAGTTCTTCTCGCAGTTGGTCCCAGCGGGCGGCTCGGTTCAGTTCTTGAAAGAAGTCACCATGCCGGCCTGCACTGCGGGCCAGTCGGTTCCGTTCGCGGTCGTGGCGACTGCCACCGGCGGTTGCCCGCC
>JBKJOC010000177.1:0-4671 GCA_046595725.1 Candidatus Eiseniibacteriota bacterium | reverse complement strand
CGCGCAGGCCGAGGCGGTGGCCGACGTCATCCACGCCGAGAGCGCGCTCGCCCATCGCCTGGCCGCGCGCCAGATCACGGGCGCGCTGTCGGCGGGGCTCTCCGGCATCGCCGAGCCTTTGCGCGACCTGCTCGCCGAGGTCGAGGCGCGCGTCGATTTTGCCGAGGACGTGGGCGAGGGCGCGCTGCCGCCGCACATCGAGCACGGCCTCGCGCACGCCGGGGCCGCGCTGTCGCAACTCCTTCGAGGATCGGACCTCGGGCGACGCGCGCGCGAGGGCGCCCGCGTCGCACTGGTCGGGCGACCGAACGTCGGCAAGTCCTCGCTCTTCAATGCCCTGCTCGGTGTGTCCCGTGCGCTGGTGGCGGAAATTCCCGGCACGACGCGCGATGCGGTGAGCGAGCGGGTTGAACTGGCCGGCATCCCCGTGCGCCTGATCGACACCGCGGGCGTGCGCGAATCTTCCGCGGCGGACCATCACGCGCAGGTCGAACGCCTGGGTATCGCGCGCACGCACGAGGAGATCGCGGGCGCGGACGTGGTGCTGCTGGTGCTCGACGGATCGCAACCGCTTGCGCCCGAGGACGAGGCCTTCACCTCCCTGCTCGCAGGGCACACGGTGCTCACGGCGCTCAACAAGAGCGATCTGCCGCAGCGCCTGATCGCGCCGACATTCGCGGACCGAATCGGCGTGTCCGCGCGCACGGGCGAGGGGATCGCCGCGCTGCGCGGCGCGCTTGCGCGCGCGCTGCTGGCGGGACCACCCGTTGGCGAAGGTGGCCCCGCCGAGGCCCTGGTGACGAACGCGCGCCACATCGACGCGCTCCGTCGCGCACAGGCTTCGCACGAGGAGGCACGCCGGGCCGCCGGTGTCGCTCCAGGAGAGATCGTCGCGGGCGAGATCCGCGTCGCGCTCGGCGCCCTGGGCGAGGTGACGGGCGAAGCGGTCGCGCCCGACCTGCTGGAACGAATTTTCGCGCGCTTCTGCATCGGAAAGTAAACGGGGGAAGGATGCGCTTCGACGTGATCGTGGTGGGCGGCGGACACGCGGGATGCGAGGCGGCGCTCGCGGCCGCGCGCATGGGGCTCGACGCGGCGCTCATCACCGCCTCGGTCGACGCCACCGCACGCCTCTCTTGCAACCCCGCGATCGGCGGCCTGGCCAAGGGGCACCTCGTGCGCGAGATCGACGCGCTCGGTGGCGTGATGGGTCGGGTGATCGACCAGGCCGGCATCCAGTTTCGCATGCTCAACAAGGGCCGCGGGCCCGCGGTGTGGTCCCCGCGCGCGCAGGCCGATCGCGATCTCTACCCGGCCGCGATGGCGGCCGAGTTGCGCGGCGAGCCGCGCCTCGCGCTGATCGAAGCGATGGTCGACGATCTCGTCTTCGACGCGCCGCCCGCGGGTCCGTCGGGCGGCCGCGGACGGATGCTCGGGGTCACGCTCGAGGACGGCCGCTTTGTCGCGAGCGCGCGCGTCGTCGTCACTCCGGGCACGTTCATGAACGGCGTGATGCACTGCGGTCCGCGCCAGGTCGCAGGCGGTCGCCGTGGCGAGCGCTCGAGCGCCGGCCTGTCGCCGGCGCTGCTGCGCGCGGGCCTCAGGCTCGGACGTCTCAAGACCGGGACGCCGCCGCGCCTTGCGCGCGACTCGATCGCATGGGACCAGCTTGACGTCCAGCGGGGGGACGAGCCGCCGCTGCCGTTTTCCCACTGGGGCGGGACCCCGGTCGCGAACCGCGCAGTCTGCCACCTGACCCACACCACCGAGGCGACACATCGTTTCATTCGGGAAAACCTCCACCTCTCGCCCATGTACAGCGGGCAGATCCAGGGCATCGGCCCGCGTTACTGCCCCTCGGTCGAGGACAAGGTGGTGCGCTTCGCGGGCAAGCCGCAGCACCTGCTCCATCTCGAGCCCGAGGGCCTGACGACGGAGGAGATCTACGTCAACGGCTTCTCGACCAGCCTGCCCGAGGAGGTGCAGCGCGCCGCGATCGCAACCGTCCCAGGGCTCGAGGACGCCGTCCTGCTCCGGCCGGGCTACGCGGTCGAGTACGACTTCGTGGTCCCGACCCAGCTCGCCTCGACGCTCGAGGTGCGCACGGTCGAGGGCCTCTACCTGGCCGGCCAGATCAACGGCACGTCGGGGTACGAGGAGGCGGCGGCGCAGGGCCTGGTGGCGGGGATCAATGCCGCACTGTCCGCGCGCGGCGAACCGTCGTTCGTGCCGCGGCGGAATGAGGCTTACATGGGTGTCATGGTCGACGACCTCGTCACGCGCGGCACCGAGGAGCCCTATCGACTGTTCACCTCGCAGGCCGAGTACCGGCTGCTCCTGCGTCATGACAACGCGGACGAACGCCTCGCCGCCCACGGATATCGTCTTGGTATGATCTCACAAACCCAAGTACAACAAGTGGTTGCCAAGTCGAAACGTCTTGGGCTCGAACAGGTACGGCTTACGTCGACCCGTGTGCCGACGAACCTGCGGGCGCCCCTGGCGGCGCGTCTGAAGGCTGGGGACGATCTTCCCGCCGGCGTGCACGCGCTGTCGGACGTCGTGCGCCATGTGCTCGGGTCGTACGCGCTTCTTGAGGAATACGGCCTCGGCGTCCTCGACGCGATTGAGGGCGAGATGATCGAGGTGAGGATGAAGTACGCCGGCTACCTCGAACGACAGGAGCGGATGGTCGCGCGCATGGCGTCGGTCGAGAACGCCCCGATCCCGCCGTCGCTCTGGGAGAGGGAGTTGCGGGGAATCTCGACCGAAGCGCGGCAGAAACTCGCCGCGATCCGACCTGTGACGATCGGGCAGGCGGGTCGCATCGCCGGCGTGTCTCCCGCGGATCTCTCGGTGTTATTGATCCTGCTCAAGGGGCACGCCGCGATTCTTGCCTGACGGTTCGGCGCGGGGCGCGGTATTGTGCGGAGATGCCCCTCTCCCGCCCCCCTTCGACGCGTCAACTCTCCGGCGCGGAGCGCGCTGTGATCCGCTCCCTGGCCCAAGAATATGCCCTCAAGCCAGAGGCCACAGCCTCCATGGCGGCGCGCCTTGAAAGCTACCTCGAGGATCTGCTGCATTGGACGCAAGATAGCAACCTTGTCGCGCAGAACGACTTGGGGCGGCTCGCGAGCAGGCATGTGGTGGAGTCCATGGCCGTTCTTCCGCTCCTGGATCGCCTCGCGCCGACTCGTCTGATCGACCTCGGGAGCGGCGCCGGGTTCCCGGCCATCCCGATCCAGGTGGCGCGTCCGGAGTTGGCAGTCACGATGGTCGAGTCCCGGCGGCGCAAGGGTCTCTTCCTCAAACGCGCGGTCGAGGGTCTCGAGCTGGTGAATGCGTCCGTCATCCTTGGACGCGCCGAACAGCTCTCCAAGGAAGCCCTTCCTCAGTTCGACGTCGGCACGGCGCGCGCCGTGGCGATCATCCCCGAACTCCTCCCCTGGCTGACTCCGGTGATTCGCACGGGCGGGCATGCCGTTCTGTTCAAGGGGAGCTCGCACCCCGAGGAGCTTGAGAAGTGGGCCAAGGTCGGGGATCCCCACTGGCGCCACGTCGAGGTCGTGCCGGTGGCTGATCGGCATCTCTTCTACGTCGTGTTCGAGAGGACTGACACCGCTCTTTAGCCTCGATGTTTCACGTGAAACACCGCCTCCTGCAATTGTCGCGGTCGGCGGTCAGAGAGACATGTTTCACGTGAAACCAGGGGCCCCTGGAGACTGCATGGGGCCCGCAACCCCAATCCGTTTAGATCTTTCCAGAACCACATTGACCGTGATTCCCCCCCTGAGTACCTTGTGCGCGAGCGTGGATCCCGATGCACCTTTCCCTGGCCCCCGCACAGGATGTCACGGTCCCATGGGTAAAGTAATCGCTGTCGCCAGCCAGAAGGGGGGCGTCGGCAAGACAACAACCGCAATCAACCTCAGCGCGTGCGCCGCCGAAGATGGCAAGCGCATCCTCCTCGTTGACATCGATCCGCAGGGTAACGCTGCGAGCGGGCTCGGAGTCCAGGTCGACGAAGCGCGCCCCACCCTCTACGAAGTCCTGGTGTCGAACCTCCCGATCGAGGAAGCCATTCAATCCGAGGTGCTGCCCAATCTTGACGTCCTGCCGTCAGGACAGAAGCTGAGCGGCGCCGAGGTCGAGCTGGTCGGGGTCATGGCGCGTGAAACCCGTCTGCGCCAAGCGCTTCTGCCAATCCGGGACCGCTATGACTACATCTTCGTCGACTGCCCGCCGTCACTCGGCCTCCTCACCGTCAACACCTTGACGGCGGCTGACTCGGTCCTGATTCCCCTGCAATGCGAGTACTACGCGCTCGAGGGACTGACCCAGCTCGTGCGCACGATCCAGCTCGTGCAGGAGAACCTGAACCCTGGTCTTCGGATCGAAGGTGTCCTTCTGACCATGTTCGACTCCCGCCTCAACCTCTCTCAGCAGGTTGCGGACGAGGCTCGAAAATTCTTCTCCGATCGCGTCTATCGAACCGTGATTCCCCGCAACGTACGCTTGAGCGAAGCCCCGAGCTTCGGAAAGCCCATCATTTACTATGATGGAACATCAAGCGGTGCAGATAGTTACCGCGCTCTAGCGCAGGAGGTCATCCATCATGAGTAGGAAGGCACTGGGCCGGGGACTGGGAGCACTGATCCCGGGCGCACCAGG
>JBKJOC010000038.1:0-2582 GCA_046595725.1 Candidatus Eiseniibacteriota bacterium | reverse complement strand
GCCTTGAACGATTCCTCGTCCGTGATCTTGAAACCCATCGTCGAACCTCCCTGTTCGCGCGTGCGTGCGCCTACGCTGCCGCTTCCTCGTCGGCGCACTCCGCCGACTCCTTTGCCCACACGACGGCCTCCCTGGCCATCGTCCAGGCGTCCGGCACTTCGGGAGTGCGCGGGCAAAGCTTTTGAAACCACGACACCTCGGGCTCTACCGGCGTGGGCTCGGCTTCCTTGACAGGAGCGGGCGCCGTCACGGCGAGCGCGGGCGTTTCAGCCGGGGCCAGTCCGAGCGAGCGCATCCCCTGAAGCACCGAGTCACGCTGGGAGGGCACGGGCACGATCGAGAACTCGAGCAGTTCGGCCTTGGTGTAACGCCGCCCGGGGTTCGAGCCCCAGTAAGGGCCGGGGTTCTCGCGCGTGTAGGTCTTGCCGTCCGGGTCTTTCCATTCGAGCGGGATGAATCCGACCGAGCCTTGATCGAGGAAGCCCTTGGAGATCAAGCCCGCCACTAGGGCAGCGGTCTCGGCACCGGGCACCTTGTCGGCCAGCTCCGCCTCGATCATCAAGCGGCCCGCGTCCTTCCAAATCTTGGTGAGCTTGCCGATCACCGATGAGGCTTCGTAGGCGTTGTGGCCCCACAGGAGCTTCGGCAGGACTGAGCCCCACTCCCAGCCGTCGACGTCGATCGTCTCGCCGTCTCGATCGACTGCGGCAGTCGAAGCGACCATGACGATCCGCAGCCCGCTCGAAGATTCCGAAACGGACTTCTGTCCCTCTGCGTCGGTCAGGATCGAGCAGGTGACTCCGAGTTGCTTTACGATCACGTCACTCATGCGCGGCTTGTTCCGTGAACGGAGCGGGGGCTGTCAAGGGATTCGGGGGAAATAGTTTTGAGAATGTTCCGGGGGCGATGCGGAAACCCTTGGGTCCGAGGTCGTCGGCGATCTCAAGGACGCATCGGCAGTTGATTGTCTCGGACGCCTCGCCTGCGGGGTCTCCGGGGAACTTGCATCCATTGGAGAACTTGCCGCCGATGGCAACCGTCTCGCCGTCGAGGTCCATGTCGCGATGCGAGTCGCGCACCGCATCGTCGTGCGATGAGAGCCAAGACACCTTCTCGACCAGCTCGGTGGATCTCCACGCCTCAAAGGTCGAGAAGTTGTACGCCTTGACGGTCTCGGTGCGGGCGATGGTGAGCGCGTTCTGGCGGCGCACGGCGAAGACGTCACGGATGAGCGACGCCGTCTCCTGGATCGTCATCCCTTCGGCGTTCGCGCTGGCGATGGCCTGCCTGAGCAAGTCTGCCGTGGTGCCGGTGATCCTCTTGCCCTGCTCGTAGGCGTGTTCGGTCAGGAACTCGACCACGGCGGGGTCTTGGATCAGGAAGTCGCTCGGATTGCCCCCTGCGTCTGACGCTGCCTCTGAGCCCCGGGTCGTGACGATCGAGGTGTAGATCCGCTGGATGAGAGCCTTGGCCGCGTCGGTCTCAAGCTCGATGTCGAAGAAGTCGTCGTCGTCCTTCGTGGTCCACGCTGTGGCCTTGCGTCCGGTCTCGTAGCGATGGACGGCGCGAGCTTCGGCCTGCGTGAAGTAGGTTCGGACCAGCTTCTCGGCAGGCTTCTCGAAGCGATCGAGCGAGAGCCCCGAGGCGAGCCGCTTGGCGTGACGCTCGGGAGAGTCGATCCACTTGACCGCCTTCGTAGGTCGTATGACCGCCTTTCGAGGTTGGATCTCAGGCCCGAGGTAGGTCGGGGTTGCGCTGGCGAGGATCAGCGAGTCGCCGCCGACGATGGGCGGCAGGTGAAGATCGGCGCGGGCGTTGTTCGGGGTCAGGACCGGCCCGCCGACGAGCGAGAGGTACGCCTGGGATCGCCCGAGGTTCATCCGCTGCACCATCGGCACCTTGTCCCAGTCGAAGCGGGCGCGGATGACGCCCTTGTTCTGCCCGACGAAGCGGGGGCAGACAATCTCCGTCAGGTTCTCTTCGAGCAGCCGCGACTTGGGATAGAGCGTGCCCTCTACGTACATCGGGGTTTGTTCTTCGAGGTTGGCCCTTACTCCCGAGTCGCCGTAGTCGGAGAGGAACGCGGGAGGGACGCCGTAGATCATCGAGACCTGTTCCTTGATGATCCCGAACAGGTCGGTGAAGTCGGTGTCCTTGCGAGCGGAGAGTTCCTGCGCCTTGAGCCCGTGGGTCAGGAGCCAGACCTTGAAGCGGTTGCCGGCTCCGACGTGCTTCTTCTGGAACGCCTTCTCGAGCTGCTCCCTCTGCGGATCGCTCGGCGTCTGGTCGGTTGAGAGCGCGACCGTGCCCCGTGCGCCGTTCTTGAAGAACTCCTGCTGGTATCGGCCCAGCTCGTCCTCGACGGCGGAGTAGATCGCGGCGGCATCGGAGGGGTTGACGCATCCCCACTCATCAACGGCGCTGGGATAGGCGTGAAACAGCACCTCGTCGGGGCGAAGGAGCGAGTCGCCTAGCTGGTAGCCCACAGGCTCGGCGAACATCGAGCGCGTATTCGGCCACTTGGGTTTGACCTTGGGGCCGTAGATGACGCGCAGTTCCTTGGGCGTTGCTCCACGTCTCAC
>JBKJOC010000163.1:0-2574 GCA_046595725.1 Candidatus Eiseniibacteriota bacterium | reverse complement strand
CCGCTGTTCCAGGCTTCGAACCGGCCGGATCGCTGGTACCTCGAGGCCCGCGAAGGCGGCAAGTACGAGATCGTGGTCCGCAACACCACCGGCGAGCGCCTGGCGTTCGTCATCGCGGTCGACGGCCTGAACGCGATCAACGGCCTCCGCAGCCATCTGGGCGCGGACGAGCCGATGTACGTGCTCGACCCGTGGCAGAGCACGACGGTCAAGGGCTGGCGCAAGGACCTGGGCAACGTGAGCCGCTTCATCTTCGTCGACGAGAAGCGCTCCTACGCCGCGCGCACCGACCAGGTGAACGGCGACCTCGGGTGGATCCGCGTTGCCGCGTTCAACGAGTTCCGCCCGATCGTCTACGAGGACCGCGCCCGCGAGCGCACCGGATCGCGTCGCCAGGCGAACGGCATGGAGACCAAGGCCTCCGACGGACCGCCGGCAGCGGCGGCGCCAGAGTCGAGCCCGGGCACGGGCTGGGGCAAGAACGAGCGCGATCGCGTGCGCCAGGTCGAGTTCACCCCCGAGCACATCGCGTGCACGCAGGTCATCCTGCGCTACGAGTATCGCCAGGCGCTGGTCACGCTCGGCATCCTGCCGCGGCACAAGCCGGTGCCGGACCGCCTCTGGCAGCGCGAGAACGGCGAGCTCGGCTTCGCGCAGCCGCCCTCGCGCTGACATCGTCTGCACATCGGACGCCACACCCTGCGGGTGCGCCTTGCGAGGCGCACCCGTCGTCGTTAGAGTGTCGGCGTCTGCCCGCCACTCACGCGAAAGGAACTCGCCCCATGCCGCACGCCCTGTCTCCCGGCCGCGCGATCGCGCTCGCCGCCCTGGCCGCTCTCGCCCTGCCCGCGCCCGCGCACGCCTTCCAGCTCTCGCGCATCGAGATCCTGCAACAGTCGGTCAAGACCTCGGGCCAGAGCTTCGTCACCGGGTTCGGGCTGAGGGCGCATCTCGGGGGCGGCGACCTCAACGACGGCTTCGCCCTGGTGCCCGCGATCGAGAACTGGGCCAAGGTCTCGCGGCTGCCCGAACTCGGCGTGCCCGAGCTCCGGCAGCGCGACTGGCGGATCGGAGGGGACGCGCGCTATCGCTTCGGTGACGGGGCGGGCTGGTCGCCCTATGCGGGCGCGGGCCTGGCGGTCGACATCGTCAGCAGCTATGTCCGGGTCCAGCCCGAGTCGGCTCCGGCCTACGAGAAGAAGAATTCGGGACGCAAGCTCGCCCCCAACTTCCTGCTCGGGGTCGACATGCCCGCGACCGGCCCGATCCGCAGCTCGTTCGAGATCAGCTATCACCTGGTGCCGGACCTGAAGCAGTTCAAGATCAACTTCGGGATCGGGTACGTGTTCGGCCACGGCGCCGAGTCGACGTCGACGGAGTAGCGGACACCCGCGGCCCAGTGAGAAGGGCGCCCCCCGCGAGGGAGGCGCCCTTTTGTGTTCCAGCGAGTCGGGCGCGCGTTACGGCAGCGCGACCATGCGTTTCTCGAAGCGCCCCTCGTTGGTGACCAGGCGGTAGTAGTAGATCCCCGAGGCGGCGCGGCGGCCCGCGTCATCGCGGCCGTCCCAGATCGCGACGTGCTCGCCCGCGCGCTGCGTGCCGCTGACGAGGCGCCGGACCTTGCGACCCTGCACCGAGTACACCGACAGGTCCGCGGGGCCGTCGGCGGTGAGGCCGAAGCGCACGCTGGTCGGACCCGCGAATGGGTTCGGAGCGTTCTGCCCGAGGAACGCGATCTTCGGGATCGCGGGGGCGTCGACCGAGTTGAGCCCGTTGACCTGCACGTTAAGCGCGGCCGCGGGTCCCCAGTTGCCCGCCGAGTCCTGGGCGCGCACCCAGAGCTTGCGTGCGCCGGTCGAGAACGGCGCGCTGTCGAGCGTGCCACTGACTCCGACCGTCACTCCGGCGCCGCCGAGCGAGAGCGCGGTGCCAAGGCCTGCCAGGGCGGCCGCGTCTCCGAACGACCACTCCGCGGACGCGATGTTGCTGCCGCCGCGCGCCGCGTCGCTCACGCTGCCGGTCAAGGCGACCGGATTCGGACGCGTGATCGGGTTCGGCGAAACTGCGATCGATCCCGCCACCACGACCGGACCGAGCACGTCGCCGCCCGAGCGGTTGATCGTGAAGTTCGCGTTGCTGCGGTCCGCCTGCGAGAGACCGGGCGCCCCGTCGTCGACGACCTTGATCCGCACCAGGCACCTGGTCGAATTCGGGATCGTGGTCAGGTCCCAGTTGTACGGGCTGGGACCGGCGCTGGTCGTCAGGGTGGTCCACGAATCCCCGCCGTCGAGCGAGTACTCGATGGTGCGCGAGGCCGCGTTGAAGCCGCCGCCGAGCGTCTCGTTCCACGTGATCGACGCCGAGCCGGTGGTCAGGGTCTCGCCACCGTTGGGCGAGGTCACCGCCACCTGCGGGCGCGCCCGGCCAAACAGCCACACCAGGACCTTGTCGGCAAGGTCGTTGCGCACCACGCTCGGGGCGGTGAACGGCGGATCGACCGCGGTCCACCGCCCCGAGCCTGGTGCGCAACGATCTCGCCGACAAGGTCCTGGTGTGGCTGTTTGGCCGGGCGCG
>JBKJOC010000395.1:0-3900 GCA_046595725.1 Candidatus Eiseniibacteriota bacterium | reverse complement strand
GCGGTGGTGTGTTCGAGCGCGCGCATGACGAACTCGTAGGCTTCGCGACGGAAGCGGGGATCCCGTTCACAAAGTGCGTGAACCTTCTCCCAGAAGTCGAACACGGGTGGCTCCATGTGAGCGCATCATAGGACCCGCGGGCGCTTCCGTCCACCCGCCCGGAGCGTGCGCCGGATCACCGTGTCGTGGCGCTGGTCCGCGCGGCGCTTGAGATGGTCGAGGTTGTAGTGGAGCCCGCGGCTCTCGAGCCGCTTGCGCCCGCACGCCACCACCAGTTCCGCGACCTGCGCCAGGTTCCGGACCTCGACCAGGTCGGCATCCAACACCGAGCGGTCGTAATCGGCCTCGACCTCCTCGCGGATCAGCGCCAGCCGTCTCGCCGCCTTGGCCAGCCGTTCGTCCGTGCGCACGATCCCGACGTAGTCCCACATCAGGCGCCGCACGGCGTCCCAGTTATGGCTGCGCCCCACCGCCTCGCGCGGCTTGCGCATTCCGCGCGCATCCCAGGCCGGGATCTTCGGGCCCTCCCCGCCCTGCTTGATGCGCGCGACGCACGCCTGCGCCGCCTGGTGCGCGACCACCACCGCCTCGAGCAGGGAGTTCGATGCCAGGCGGTTGGCGCCATGAAGGCCGGTGCACGCCACCTCCCCCACCGCGAACAGCCGGTCGAGCGGCGTCCTCCCCGCGAGGTCGGCCACCACCCCGCCGCACTGGTAGTGCGCTGCCGGCACGACCGGCAATGGCTCCTTGAGCGGATCGTGGCCGAGCGCGCGCGTGCGTTTGACGATGTTCGGAAAGCGCCTGAGAATCTCTCGCTTGCCGATCGGCGCGAAGTCGAGCAGCACGTGCGTCTCGCCGCGGCGCTTCATCTCGGCGTCGATCGCGCGCGCCACGATGTCCCGCGGGGCGAGCTCGGCGAGCGGGTGGTAGCGGGGCATGAAACGCTTGCCGTCGAGCGTCAGGAGGTGCGCCCCCTCGCCCCGCACCGCCTCGGTGATGAGAAACGACTTGGCGCGCGGGTGATAGAGACAGGTCGGGTGAAACTGCACGAACTCGAGGTTCGCGACCGGCGCGCCGGCGCGCCACGCCATGGCGACGCCGTCGCCGGTCGCGATGTCCGGGTTCGTGGTGTAGAGATAGACCTTGCCCGAGCCGCCCGTCGCAAGCACGGTCGCGCGGGCGCGGAACGGGCGGATCCGCCCGTTCATGCGGTCGAGAACGTAGGCCCCCCAGACCGAGTCGCGGCCGCGTCGGCGCGGCCCGCGCGTCTTGGCGACGTGCGACTCGAGCAGCAGGTCGATTGCCAGGTGGTTCTCGAACATCGTGATCTTCGGATGCGTCTGGACGGCGTGGAGCAGCGCGCGCTCGATCTCACGACCCGTCAGGTCGCCGGCATGGACGATCCTTCGCTGCGAGTGCCCGCCCTCCCGCCCGAGTTCGAGCCTGCCCTGCTCACGCGTGAAGCGGACCCCGAGCTCGATCAGCTCGTTGAGCGCGGCGGGACCGCGCCGGACGATCTCGCGGACGACTTCGGGCTTGCACAGGCCGGCGCCGGCGACGAGCGTGTCCCCTACGTGCTGCTGGAACGAGTCCGTGCCCGAGAGCACGACCGCGATCCCGCCCTGGGCGTAGTTGGTATTGGACTCGAAGTCCTCGCGCTTGGTCACGATCGTGACCTTGACGTCCTGGGCCGCCCGCAGCGCGAGGTAGAGGCCGCCGATGCCGCTGCCCAGCACCAGCAGGTCCGTGTCGTGTGCGCTCAAGCGATCCTCCCGGATGCGCACTCGAGCAGGCGCGCCCTGACCTCGGCCTCGCCCCGCAAGAAGCGCCATGTAACCTCCAGCACTCGCGTGCGCGCGCGTTGCGCGGCCGTCAAGCGCACGGCATCCTTGGCCGACACGACGAGCCCGCCGTCAACGGCCGCCGCGCGGCGCACCGCGTCGTGCCACTCAAAGGCCGTGAAGCGGTGATGGTCAGGGTAGCAGAGCTCGTGCACCACGTTGAGTCCGACCGCCCGAGCGCTGCGCGCGAGCTCGTCGGGGCGCGCCAGCCCGGAGAGGCACACGACGTCCGTGCCGCCCCCCGGGAAGGGCACGGGTGCCAGCCGGGCGGCGGCGATGATCGCCCCGGGCGACAGGCGCCCAAGCGCGACAAGAGTCTGGTCGAGCTGAACCCCGTCGATGCGGTCGGCGCGGGTCGCGATCACCACCTGCGCCCGCCCCAGCGCCGTGGGCGGCTCGCGCAAGGGGCCGCGCGGGAGCAGGTGCCCGTTGCCGATCGGTCGCGCGGCGTCGAGCAGCACGACATCGAGATCGCGTACGAGCGCACGGTGCGAGAACCCGTCGTCCACCAGCACGACCGCCGGACCCGAGCCCTCGGCGCGCAGCGCGCGCGCGGCGTCGAGCGCGCCCACCGACTTGACCCGCGCCGCGAGCACGCGCACGCCGGGCAGGGCCTGGCGCAGGAGCATCACCTCGTCGCCCTCGCCGCCGGGCACGGGTCCGCCGACGGGCCGGGCCACGATCGCGACCCTCACCCCGGCGTCGATCAGCGTGCGCGCAGCCCACGCAGTCATCGGGGTCTTGCCCGTGCCCCCGGCGACCAGGTTCCCGATCGAAACCACGGGCAGGCCGGCGCGCTCCTGATGCGCCAGCGCCCGCCGCTCCCGCCAGCGCAGGCCTGCAAGGTAGGCGCGCTCCAGCAGGTAGCCCGCCCAGCCGCCGATGACGCCGTCCGCCAGGTCCCGTGCCATGTCAGCCCCAGAACCCGCGCGCCTCGAGGAAGCCGATCGTGCGCGCGCAGGCGCCGGCCAGGTTTTCCACCGCGGCCCGGGCACCCAGGCGGGCCTCTGCAAGCGCGGCCTCGCCCCCGGTCCAGCGCAGCACCTCCCGTGCCGCCGCGGTCCCGTCGCGCGCGACGGCCCCGCCGCCGGACCCGACCAGTGCGTCGACCACGTCGGCGGCGTTGGAATGGTACGGGCCGACGAGGACCGGCACGCCGAGTGCGGCCGGCTCGGCAACATTATGTCCGCCATAGGGTGCGAACGTGCCGCCGACGCTCGCGACCGCGCTCGCCTCGTAGAGGTCGCGCAGGACGCCGAGCACCGGCGTCCACACGACGCGGGCGCATTCCGGCCACGGCTCCCCCGGCACCCAGGAATGGACGGCAAGGCCCGCGCGTTCGAGCGCCGCGCGCTGGGGCCCGGACCGCTCCGGGTGACGTGGCGCGGCCAACAGCACGAGCGACGAGGACGCCTGGGCAACTGTGCGCGCGGCCTCGACAAACGCCGATTCCTCACCGGGGCGCAGGCTGCCCCAGGTCCACAGGGCGACGCCGGCGGGAATCGCGAGTCGCGCCCGCGTCGCGGCGCGCGCGCCCGCATCCGGCAGCGCGAGCAATAGGTCGTACTTCGTGTTCCCGGTCACCGTCAGGGCATCGCGCGGCACGCCGAGTTCCGACCACCGCGAGCGGTCGGCCTCGGTCTGCGCGGCCACGGCCGACACCCGCGCCAGGAGCGGTGCCAGCATCCCCTTGAGGAGGCGCGTGCGCGACCAGTTGCGCTGCGACAGACGCGCGTTCGCGAATGCGACGCGCATGCCACGTTCGAAGGCGGCGGACAGCGCGTTCGGCCAGAGCTCGGTCTCGACCACCAGGAGCCGCCGCGCACGACGGTTCTCGAAGGCCCGCCGAGTGGCGTTCGGAAAATCAAGCGGCCAGGCCGCGATCGCGACCGGCGCCCCGCCCGGGGGGCGGCGCTCGAGTTCGCGCCGCCAGGCCGCCAGCCCGGTGCGGGTGCCCGCGCTGACCGTGCGGTCCTCGGAGGGGCGATGGCTGCCGATCGCGCGCACGAGCGGCGCCGCGGCCGTGACCTCGCCGACCGACGCCGCGTGGACCCAGGTC
>JBKJOC010000297.1:0-6896 GCA_046595725.1 Candidatus Eiseniibacteriota bacterium | reverse complement strand
CGCGGCGCGGGCGCGCGCGTGTGGGACAAGGACGGCGTCGAGCGGCTCGACTTCGTGAGCGGCATCGCGGTCAACGCCTTCGGCCACGCGCCCAGGGGACTCGTGCGCGCGATCACGAAGCAGATGAAGCAGCTCGGGCACGTCTCGAACCTGTACGCCAATCGCCCGTCGATCGAGCTTGCGCAGAAGCTCGCCCTGGTGACCGGCTACGAGCGCGTCTTCTTCGCCAACTCGGGCACCGAGGCGGTCGAGGCCGCGCTCAAGTTCTGCCGCGCGCGCGCACATGCCTCGAATCATGAGGGGCGCGATCTCATCTCATTCACCGGCGGCTTTCACGGCCGGACCGGCTTCGCGCTCTCGGCGACATGGAACCCGCCCTACCGCGCGCCGTTCGAGCCGCTCATCCCGGGCGTGCGCTTCGCCCCCTTCAATGATGTCGCCGCGCTCGAATCCGCGATCACGGACTCTGTTTGCGGCGTGATCGTCGAGGTCGTGCAGGGCGAATCGGGCGCGGTGACCGCGACCGGGGAATTCCTTCAAGCGTTGCGCCGGCGCTGCGACGCGGTCGGCGCGCTGTTGGTGTTCGACGAGGTGCAGTCGGGCACCGGGCGCACCGGGCGCTTCCTCGCCGCCGAGCACTTCGGCGTGCGCGCCGACGTGACCGTTCTATCGAAGGCGCTGGGCGGCGGGCTGCCGCTCTCGGCGGTCCTGATGACGGCCGAAGCGGCGCGGTCGCTGTCGCCCGGAATCCACGGCACCACGTTCGGCGGCAATCCGGTCGCCGCTGCCGCGGGCCTGTGGGTGGTCGAGCGCGTCGCGAAGCCCGCATTCCTCGCGCGCGTGCGCAAGCGCGGCAGGGCACTGGGCGCAGGGCTCTTGAAACTGGCAAAGGACCATCCGAAGTCGGTCGCCGGAGCGCGCGGGCTGGGGCTCCTGATGGCATTGGAGCTCCAGCCGGAAGCGGGCTTCGACGCACCGGCTTTCCTGGCAATGGCGCGCGAACACGGGCTGCTGCTGGTGCGCGGCGGCGAGCGCAGCGTGCGGTTCCTGCCGCCGCTCAACGTGACCGAGGACGAAATCACGGAGGCGATCGAGCGCGCGGACCGCGCGCTGACCACACTCGACACCGCACACGCGGCGAAGGAGACGGCATGAAGAAGATCGTCCTCGCCTACTCGGGCGGCCTCGACACCAGTATCATCGTCCACTGGCTCAAGCAGAAGTACGGCTGCGAGGTGATCTGCTATTGCTGCGACGTCGGCCAGGGCGGCGAGCTGGATGGCCTGGAAGAGCGCGCGCTCGCGTTGGGTGCCTCGCGCGTCGTGGTCGAGGACCTGCGCCACACGTTCGTGCATGACTACGCGTTCCCGGCGTTGCGCTCGGGGGCTCTGTACGAAGGCCGCTACCTGCTGGGAACCTCGATTGCGCGGCCCCTGATCGCGGCCCGGCAGGTCGCGTGCGCGCGCGCCATGGGCGCGGACGCGCTGGCCCACGGCTGCACCGGGAAGGGCAACGACCAGGTGCGCTTCGAGCTGACCTACATGGCGCTTGCGCCCGACCTCAGGGTCATCGCGCCGTGGCGCGAGCCCGATTGGGGCATCGCCTCACGCGAGGATGCGCTGGATTACGCCGCGAAGCATGGGCTGCCGGTGCCGATGAAGAAGAGCGACCTCTACTCGCGCGACGGCAACCTCTGGCACCTGAGCCACGAGGGCGGTCCGCTCGAGGACGTGTCGCAGCCCGCGCCCGAGTCCATGTACCGCCTCACGGCGTCGCCCGCCGATCGGCCGCAGCAGCCCGAGTCGGTGCGAATCCAGTTCGATGGTGGGTGGCCGGTCGCGCTCGACGGCGCGCCTCTCGACCCGGTGGCGCTGCTCTCAGAGCTCAACACGCGCGCCGGTCGACACGGCGTGGGCCGCGCCGACATCGTCGAATCGCGCGTCGTGGGCATGAAGTCGCGCGGCGTCTACGAGACCCCGGGCGGGACCGTGCTGTTCGAGGCGCTCGAGGACCTGTGCCGCCTGACCCTCACCCACGACGTCCTGCGCGCCCGGGCCGAGCTGGCGCCGCGCATGGCGGACCTGATCTACCAGGGCCTGTGGTTCGCGCCCGTGCGCGATGCCCTGATGGCGTTCGTCGACAAGGCGCTCGAGCCGGTGACGGGCGAGGTCACGGTCGAGCTGTTCCAGGGCGGGGCGCGCGCGATCGCGCGCACCAGCCCGAACTCGCTCTACCAGGCGCAGGCCGCGTCGTTCGACATGACCGGCTACGAGCCGCGGCATGCCGAGGGCTTCATCAGGATCTTCGGCCAGCCGATCGCGACCGCATTGCACGCGCACGAGGCGCAGCTCGCAGGCGCAAGGGGGGAGACGAGCGATGGCTGAGACCTTCGTGACTCCCCCCGCTCCCTCGAACGACAACTCGCATCCGGCCATCCCGGCGCGTGCCGCGGCCCAGGGCGTGACGCTGCGCCGCGCCCGGGTCGAGGACGTGCCCGGCATCGCGGGCGTGATGGCGCGCTATGTCGAGGAGGGAACCCTCCTGCCGCGCTCGATCGGCGAGCTCTATCGCGCCGTGCCCGAGTTTCACGTCGCGCTCAGCGCCGAAGGCAAGATCCTCGCCTGTGCCGCGCTGCGCATCCTGTGGATGGACCTGGGCGAGGTGCGATCGCTCGCGGTGACGCCCGAGGCGCAGGGTCTCGGCCTGGGCGCTGCGCTGGTCAGGGCAACGCTCGACGACGCGCGTGCGCGCGGCCTGGCCCGCGTGATCGCGCTCACCAAGGAAGTCCTTTTCTTCGAGCGCGTCGGCTTCTCGGTGGTCGAGCGCGACGACCTGCCGCGCAAGGTGTGGACCGATTGCGTGGCCTGCCCCAAGCGCCATGCCTGCGACGAGGTCGCGGTCGAGATCGAGCTGATCGAGGGTGCCAGCCGCGCCTCGCGCGCGAACAACGCCGCCTTCCGCGTGCCGGTCGAGGCGACCGCCACGGCCGCAAAGTCCGCATCATGAGCCAGCGCGTGGAGGGGCATTTTCCGACCGAGCGTGTCGCTCCGCGTCACCTCGTCGACCTCGCCGGCCTCGATCGAGCGTGGACGCTCGCGCTGTTCGAGCAGGCCGACCTCCTGCGGAGCTTCCGGCGCGAGCGCAACGCGCCCCGCCCGCTCGCCGGCCGCACGGCGGCGATCGTGTTCCACAAGCCGTCCTTGAGGACGCGCGTGTCGTTCACGGTCGGGATGCACGAGCTGGGCGGCGACGCGATCGACCTCGGCGCGGCCGAGATCTCGGAGCACGGGCGCGAGAGCGTGGCCGACGTGGCACACGTGCTCTCGGGCATGTGCGACCTCGTGGTGGTGCGCACCTTCGCGCACCAGCTCGTGCGCTCGCTCGCCGAGCACGCGTCGATCCCGGTGATCAACGCGCTCACCGACTTCTCGCACCCGTGCCAGATCCTGTCGGATCTCTACACGCTCAAGCGCCACGGCAAGGATCTCGACGCGATGCACGTGGCGTGGGTCGGGGACGGCAACAACGTGCTCCACTCGTGGCTCGAGGCGGCGACGATCTTCGGCTTCAGGCTCTCGATCGCGGTGCCCGACGGCTTCGAGCCCGACGCAGGACTGTTCCTCGCTGCCGAGAAGGCGTCGAAGGGCGGGATAAGGCGCGTGCGCGACCCGCGCGAGGCGGTGCGCGATGCCGACGCGATCTACACCGACACCTGGACCAGCATGGGACAGGAGGAGGAGACGGCATGGCGGCGCGTCGCGTTCGCCGGCTTCCAGGTCAATGACGCCCTCATGGCGGCGGCGAAGCCCGACGCGTTCTTCATGCACTGCCTGCCGGCGCACCGCGGCGAGGAGGTCACCGACGCGGTGATCGACGGGCCGCAGAGCCTCGTGCTCGAGCAGGCCGAGAATCGCCTCCACCTGCAGAAGGCGCTCATGGCCGAGTTGGTGGCGGCAAACGAAGCCTCGCGCCGGCGGGGCGCCCGCCCCGAGTCCGTCGGCGCCGCTTAAGACGGCGGCGGCGGGTCAGGCGGCAGCGCGCTCCGGTCCATGATGACGCGCGCGTTCCGGGCGAACGAGAAATAGGCCCACCCCCACTCGATCATCACGACAATCCGGTTCCTGAAGCCGATCAGGTACCAGATGTGGATTAGGGCCCACATCAGCCAGGCGACCAGGCCCCCGAACTCGAAGCGACCGACCCGCGCCACCGCCGCGGCGCGGCCGATCGTGGCCATGATGCCGCGATCGTGGTAGCGGAACGGCATCGTCGGCTCGCCGGCGAGCAGGCGGAGCGCGTTCCGGGCCGCGTGCTCGCCCTCCTGGATCGCGGGCTGGGCGACGCCGGGCAGCCATTCGCCGTCCTGCTGGAACGCGCACAGGTCCCCCACCACGAAGAGCTCGGGATGTCCCGGGACTGAGAGGTCGGGCAGGACCAGCACGCGGCCCGCGCGGTCGAGCGGCACGCCGAGCATGGCGCCCAAGGGCGACGCCTTGACTCCGGCCGCCCACAATACGGTCCGCGCGTCGATGCGCGTCTCGCCCATCGCGACGCCCCCGGCGTCGATGCCCGTCACCCGCCGCTCGAGCAGGAGTTCGACCCCGCGACGCCTGAGGATCTGGTCCGCCATGGCCGAGAGGTGCTCGGAGAAGGTGTTGAGCACGCGCGGCGCCGCGTCGATCAGGACGATGCGCGCGCTCGCGGGATCGAAATTGCGAAAGTCCTTCGCCAGGGTGCGCTTGGCGATCTCCTCGAGCGCGCCCGCCAGTTCCACGCCGGTCGGCCCGGCGCCGACAATCGCAAAGGTGAGCCAGGCCCTCCGCCGCACCTCGTCCGGCTCCTGTTCGGCGTACTCGAACGCGAGCAGCACGCGCCGGCGAATCTCGAACGCGTCCTCGATGTCCTTGAGCCCGGGCGCGTAGGGCGCCCAGTCGTCATGTCCGAAGTAGGAGTGGGTCGCCCCCGGCGCGAGGATCAGCACGTCGTACGCGAGCGACCCGCGATCGGTTTGGACGATCCGCCGCCCGGGATCGATCGCCGTGACGCTCGCGAGCAGGACGGTGATGTTCTCCTGTCGCCGAAGGATGCTGCGAATCGGAGTCGCGATGTCGGGTGCCGAGAGCCCCGCGGTCGCGACCTGGTAGAGCAGCGGCTGGAAGAGATGATGATTGCGGCGGTCGGCGAGCGTGACGCGCACGTCCGCGCGGGCGAGCGCCTGCGCGGCATACAGGCCGCCGAACCCGCCGCCGACGATCACGAGGTGACGCACGCGGACCTCCCGGGTGAGACCCGCGACGCTAGCAGCCGGCCAGGACGCGCGCACCTGCGAAGAGTCCAGCGCGCGAGCGCGCCGAGCGCGAATCCGCAATCGAGCAGCAGCAGCGCGGCCGGCTGCACCTCGGACTTGTGGTGTATGTTCGTCGGCGACGCCAGTCTATTAGCAAGTACTCTATGCTACAAAGTTTCAGGGGTCAGGTGCCGCTCACGGCCCCTCGATCCCGCGCCGATAACGGAAGTCGGCGCCCGCACGTCCCGCGCCAGGGAGGCCCGCGTGCTCGTCCTGTTCATCGCCACGATCTTTCTGTCGGCCGCACTCCTGTTCGTGGTCGAGCCACTGTTCGCCCGCATGGCCCTGCCGATGCTCGGCGGCTCGCCCGCGGTCTGGAACACGGCGCTCGTGTTCTACCAGGCGATGCTGCTGCTCGGGTACTTCTACGCCCACATGTTGTCGCGCCTGACGCCGCGCAAGCAGGCGCTGTTCCACTCCGTGGTGCTGCTCCTGCCGTTGCTCGTCTTCCCGATCTCTGCCGCGCGCAACGGAACTCCGCCCGGCGGGGAGAACCCGATCCCGTGGTTGCTCGCGCTCCTGGTCACGGCGGTCGGACTGCCGTTCTTCGTCGTCTCGACCGGCGGCTCGATGCTCCAGCGCTGGTTCTCACGCTCCGGGCACGCCGCCTCCCGCGACCCCTACTTCCTGTACGCGGCCAGCAACCTCGGCAGCATGCTGGGCCTCCTCGCCTACCCCTTCGTGATCGAGCCCAACATGCGGCTCGCCACGCAGAGCCTGGTCTGGAGCATCGGCTACGTCGTGCTCGCGCTGCTCACGCTTGGCTGCGCCTGGCTCGCTCTGCGACCGGGCTCCGAGCAGGCCGCGCTCCCCGACGCCTCGGACCAGGTGCTCGCGGCAATGCCGATTCCCACGAAGCGTCGCGTCAAGTGGATCCTGTGGGCGTTCATTCCCTCGAGCCTCCTGCTCGGCGTGACCACCCACCTGACGACCGACGTGGGATCGATGCCGCTGCTCTGGGTCATTCCGCTGGCGCTCTACCTGGCGACCTTCACGGTCGCGTTCGGCAAGCCGAACCTGGTCCCGCGCCCGCTGCTCCTGCGCGCGCTTCCGATCCTGACCGTCGTGCTTGCGGTCATGCTTGCCACGCGCTCGAACGAGCCGTTCGCCGTCATCCTCGGCCTCGACCTGGCGTTCCTCGCGCTGGCCGGACTGCTGTTCCACGGCCTGCTGGCCGAGGACCGCCCGGAGCCCGCCCGCCTGACCGAGTTCTACCTCTGGGTGGCGCTCGGAGGCGTGCTCGGGGGGCTGTTCAACGCAGTGGTCGCGCCGCTCCTCTTCTCCTCGGTGCTCGAGTACCCGATCGTCATCGTGCTGGCGTGCATCGCGGCACCGGCGATGGCGAGCCCGCGCGAGTCGCACCAGAAGCCGCTCGGCCGGCTGGATTTCGTCCTGCCGATCGTGGTGGGCGCGCTCACCCTCGGCGCGACCCTGCTGGTCACCAGGGTCGGGCTCGCCGACCTGCGGGTCGTGGTCTTCCTGGCGATCGCGTGGCCGGCGTTCTTCGTGTTCTCGTTCTCGCGGAGGCCGGTGCGCTTCGGCCTCGGGA
>JBKJOC010000023.1:0-3166 GCA_046595725.1 Candidatus Eiseniibacteriota bacterium | reverse complement strand
GACCTCCTGCGAACTGAAGCCGCAGGTCTTGTGCGAGCCGTCGCAGAACGGCTTGTTCGCGGACTGGCCGCAACGGCAGAGCGACAGGCGCGTGCGCCCCTTGAGCCCGAACGCCGTGCCGTCCTGGTCGACGATCTCGAAATCCCCTTCGACGCGCAGCGATCCGTTGTGCATGACAGTGATCTTGGTGGCGGCCATTCCGATCCTCCGTGGGGTTCGCGGAGCGGGCGCCCCGCGCGACCTTCGCAGTCTATCAGCCGCCGCCTTTACCCGTGGCGGGATTTGCCCGACCCTTGAGGACCAGCACGATCGAACCAATCAGGGTGATCGCGGCAAACGCGAACCACTGCCCCGCGTAGCTCCGGTGCATGCCCTCGTCGTAGGGCCGTGGGGCCATGCGCAGGGGGCCCGCGAACGGACTGCTCTCGGCGGCCTGCGCGACCTCGAGCGAGTCGGCCGCGTCCGGCAGCGCCCGCAGGACCCAGGGTCGCACACGATAGGGCAGGCGGGCCGCGACCGAGTCGGCGTCGAGCCGGGGCGTCGACCAGACCTCGAGCGAGTCGATCTCGACCCGGAAGTAGCGCGTCCTGCGTGTCCCGGGGCCAGCGCGCGCGAGCGGCTCGGCAAGGCCGGTGACCGTGCGCTCGCCGGGCGCGGGAAAACGTTCCGGCTGTGCGGTCGCGGCGTCGTAGGAGGGAATCCAGCCGCGATCGATCAGAAGCGCGGGACCGCCGTCCCTGGGCAGGAGCGGGGTCACGACGCCGACGCCGGGCTCGCCGTCCCGGGCCCGGCCCATCAACAGGAACTGGCGGCTCTCGTCATAGCGACCGCGCGCCGTGAACCGGCCACGCCCCAGCGCGTCCGAGCCTGCCTCAGCCAGCGAGTCTGCCGCCTCGAGTGCGCGCGGCGGGGCGGCGAGCGCCGAGGCCAGCCGCGCGTTCAGGGCCTGCTTCTCGTGGAGCCGGGACAGTTGCCAGAGCCCGAGCCGTACGCAGATCGCGGCGACGAGGAGGGCGAGCACGAGGACAACCGGGGCGGGAACGCGTTTCACGTCCGGACCTTAGCGGCGGTGAGCGGGCACTGCAACCTGCCGGTGAAATCGGCGTAAGGAACAGAGCACGGGCCATCCGCGAACCCGGCCGTCATCCGACGCGCCTCTGGTGGAAGTTCGCACGGCCCGGCTGGGGGATCCGCCCGTGTTCCTGCTGCTGCTCCTGGTGTTCCCGATCGTGCTCGTGGGCATCGCGCTCGCCGGCGTGGTGGCGCTCCTCGGCCCCCTGCTCGGCCTCCTGATCACCCTGCCGTTCCGCATCCTGGGCCTTGCGCTCGGGCTCCTGGGCGGACTGCTCGCGCTGCCGTTCCTGATCCTCGGCGGCGTGCTGGGCCTGCTCGGGCTCGTCGTCGGCGGCGGGTTCCTGCTGTTGCCGCTCCTGCCGCTGCTCCTGATCGGATTCGGCGTGGTGTGGTACATCCGGCACTCCAAACGGCGCGCGCTGGGGGTGTGACAGCGGGCGTTTGAACGGGCCACAGACCTTGCGTTGGGGGCCGGTTTCGTGTTGAATCCGCTGGTCGCAGCACCCCACCCGCAGCGCCCCCCATTCGCGCCTTTGCAACGCGCTTTCCGGAGGTCTGGCTTGGCCGATTTCATTTATACGATGAAGGACGTGGGCAAGGTCGTCCCGCCCAATCGCGTCATCCTCAAGGGCATCTGGCTCTCCTTCTTCCACGGCGCCAAGATCGGCGTCCTCGGCCTCAACGGCGCGGGCAAGTCGTCATTGCTGCGGATCATGGCGGGCGTCGATCACGATCACCTGGGCGACGCTTTGCCGGCGAAGAACATCAAGATCGGCTTCCTCGAGCAGGAGCCCCATCTCGATCCCAAGAAAACCGCGCTTGAAAATGTCGAGGAAGGCGTTGCCGAGACCAAGGCGCTGCTCGCGCGCTTCAACGCGATTTCCGCCCAGTTTGCCGAGCCGATGGACGGCGACGCGATGGAGAAGTTGCTCGACGAACAAGCCCGGGTGCAGGACCAGATCGAGGCGCGCAATGCCTGGGACCTGGACCGCAAGCTCGAGATCGCGATGGACGCACTGCGCTGCCCGCCGGCCGACGCCGACGTCACCAAGATCTCGGGCGGCGAGCGCCGCCGCCTCGCGCTCTGCCGACTGCTGCTGTCCGAGCCCGACATGCTGCTGCTCGACGAGCCGACGAACCACCTCGACGCCGAGTCGGTGCTGTGGCTCGAGCGCTACCTCAAGGACTATGCGGGCACGGTCGTCGCGGTGACGCACGACCGCTACTTCCTCGACAATGTGGCGGGCTGGATCCTGGAACTCGATCGCGGCGAGGGCATCCCCTGGGAAGGCAACTACACGAGCTGGCTCGAGCAGAAGCAGGGCCGGCTGGCGCTCGAGGAGAAGACCGCCAGCGCACGCCAGCGTACGCTCGAGCGCGAACTCGAATGGGTGCGCATGTCCCCTCGCGCGCGTCAGTCCAAGGGCAAGGCGCGCCTCGCCGCCTACGAGAAGATGCTGACCGAGGAACACAAGACCAAGGTCGACTCGATCGAGCTGGCGATCCCGCCGGGCCCGCGCCTGGGCGACGTCGTGATCGAGTCCGACAACGTCTCCAAGGCCTACGGCGACCGCCTGCTCTTCGAGAACCTGAACTTCAAGCTGCCCAAGGGCGGCATCGTGGGCGTGATCGGTCCCAACGGCGCCGGCAAGACGACGCTGTTCCGCATGATCATGGGCCTCGAGAAGCCGGACACGGGAACGATCAAGGTCGGCGACACCGTCAGCCTCATGTACGTCGACCAGTCGCGCGACGATTTGAACCCGAACCACAACGTGTGGGAAGCGATCGGCGGCGGCACCGACGTGATCGAGGTCGGTGGGCGTACCATCAACTCGCGCTCCTACGTGGCGTCGTTCAACTTCAAGGGCGCCGACCAGCAGAAGCGGGTCAAGGACCTCTCGGGTGGGGAGCGCAACCGCGTCCACCTGGCGCGGCTCCTGCGGACGGGCGGCAACGTCCTGCTGCTCGACGAGCCGACCAACGACCTCGACGTCGACACGCTGCGCGCGCTCGAGGACGCGATCCTCGACTTCGCGGGCTGCGTGGTCGTGATCTCGCACGATCGCTGGTTCCTCGACCGCATCGCGAC
>JBKJOC010000476.1:0-4294 GCA_046595725.1 Candidatus Eiseniibacteriota bacterium | reverse complement strand
CAGGACGCCGCCGTGGTCGCGAACCCGGTGGACCCAGCCCATGAGCACGACGTGGAGATCCTTGTCCGCGCGCGTGAGCTCGCCGCAGGTATGCGTGCGCGACCAGTCGCCGAGGCTCTCGAGCGGGGGACGCGGGGTCGTGACTTCGGTCATCGTGCCTTCTCCAGGGTCGTGAAGCGCCGCACGAGCTGCGCGGCCAGTTCCGCCCGCACGACCCTGTCCTGGTCGCCGGTCTTGAGATCCTTGATCGTCACCTGTCCCGCCCTGAGCTCGTCCTCGCCCAGGATCAGGGCGACGCTCGCGCCCGACTTGTCCGCGTGCTTGAGCTGTGCGCCCAGGCTCTTGCCGTCGTCGAAGTCGAACGTCACGGCGAACTCCCCGCGCAGCTCGCGCACCAGCTTGAGCGCCTCGGACTCGACGTCGGCACCGCCGGCGCGCGCGACGAACAGCGTCGCCTTCGAGGCCTGCGGCACCTTGCCCTGTTCTTCGAGTGCGAGCAGGATCCGCTCGAGACCGGCCGAGAATCCCACGCCGGCCACCGCGGGCCCGCCCACATCCTGGATCAGGCCGTCGTAGCGCCCGCCCCCGCCGAGGGCCGACTGTGCGCCGCGCGCCAGGTCGTGCACCTCGAACGCGGTGCGCGTGTAGTAGTCGAGCCCGCGCACCAGCCGCGGATCGACGGTGTAGGGGACGCCCAGGGCGTCAAGCCGGCCGCGCACGCCGTCGAAGTGCATGCGGCACTCCTCGCACAGCGAGTCGAGGATCGACGGGATGCCCTGCGCGATTTCCTTGTCGTGCGGAACCTTGCAGTCGAGGATCCGCAACGGGTTCTTCTCGAAGCGTGCCTGGCAGTCCATGCAGAGCGAGTCCCTGAACGGTCCCAAGTACGCGCGCAACTTCCCGGCGTACGCCGGCCGGCAGCCCGGGTGCCCGACCGAGTTGAGCAGCACCTTGGTGTTGGCGAGGCCGAACGACGCCAGGTAGTCGACCAGCAGGAGGATGATCTCGACGTCCGCGTTCGGGTGCTCGCTGCCGACGCACTCGGCGCCCCACTGGTGGAACTGGCGAAAGCGCCCCGCCTGCGGCCGGTCGTAGCGAAACATCGGCCCGACGTACCAGAGCCGGTGGATCCGCCCGGCCTGCGCGAGGCCGTGCTCGACCAGCGCGCGCATGACGCCGGCCGTGCCCTCGGGCCTGAGCGTGAGCGAGCGGCCCTTGCGGTCGGCGAAGGTATACATCTCCTTGGTCACGATGTCGGTGGTCTCGCCCACCCCGCGCAGGAACAGCTCCGTCGCCTCGAAGATCGGCGTCCGGATCTCGCGATAGCCGTGACGCTCGGAGACCTGGCGCGCGCGGTCCTCGAGCGCCTGCCAGCGGGCGGCGGCTTCGGGAAGGATGTCCTGCGTTCCGCGGGGTGCCTGAAACTTCATCGTCCCGGTCTCCGTGCCCACAGCGAGTAGAGCAGTTGTCCGATCAGGATCCCCGTGGCGTCGGCCAGGAAGTCCATGTGGCTCGACACGCGGCCGGGCACGTGGATCTGCCACAGCTCGTCGAGCGTCCCGGTCAGGAGCCCCGTGATCATCGCGAGCAGCATGTTGGCGATGCGCGAGGACATCACGGCCGTGCCGTCGAACGCCCGGGCCAGGAGGAAGCCGAGCGCGGTGTACTCGCTCAGGTGAGCCAGCTTGTCCGCGTTGCTCCAGCGCACGGGTGGCGCGAGATTGGCCACCGACGAAACCGCGAAGATCACCGAGACGTAGACGACGACGGGAAGCCAGTATCGCAGAATCCCCGCGGCCAACGACGTGGTTCGTGCCAGTGTGCCCCCATGCGGCGCCGACATTCGCCTTGACGCTCAGCCGGCCCGCCCATTAGATTTCCGCTGCCTCTTGCTCCGGTTCGACGAAGGTCCCCGCTTCACGGCCCAGCCGAGCAGGCAAGACCCACCCTGCGCGCCGCTAGCTCAATTGGCAGAGCAAGTGACTCTTAATCACTAGGTTCTAGGTTCGATTCCTAGGCGGCGCACTCTACCGCATCACAGCGTTGGCGCATCACCTCGGGCGCATCACGCGTCCGGCTTCCCCGGATCCTTTGCGGCCCCCGGCTCGCCGGCCGTGCCCGCTCCCGTCGACTCGTCCAGCCGGAACAGGTAGCGCACCGCGCTCGCCAGTTGCACGCTGCGATCGCCCGCCCCCAGGTGCCGCAATTGCGCGGACGGCCCGTGCAGCAGCTTGTTGACCAGCGCCTCGCCATACTGCTCGACCAGCTTCCGGTCGCGCTCGCCCAGGTGCTCGAGCCGCGCGAGAACCCGCTCGGTCTCGCCCGCGCGCACGGCCTCGAAGCGCTCCCTGAGCGCGACGATCGTCGGCACCGCGTCGAGTCCCTCGAACCAGCGCGTGAAGCGGGCGGTCTCCTGCTGCACGATCTCGAGCGCCTTTTCCGCCTCCCCGGCGCGGCGCTCGCGGTTGCCCGTCACCACGCGGCCCAGGTCGTCGATGTCGTAGAGGAACACGTTGTAGACGCTCCCGCACGCCGGCTCGACGTCGCGCGGCACCGCGATGTCGATCAGGAACAGCGGCCGGCCCTTGCGCACCTTCATCGCGCGCTCGACCATGTTGCGCTTGACGATCGGCTCGCTCGCCCCGGTCTGCGAGAGGACGATGTCGACGCGCGCGAGCGCGGCCTCGATCCCGTCGAGCCCGAGCGCGCGGCCGCCCATCGCGCTTGCCAGCTCGTCGGCCGCGAACTCGGTGCGGTTCGCGACCAGGAGCTCGGCGACGCCGGCCGCCTTCAAGTGCTTGAGCGTCAGTTCCCCCGTCTCCCCCGCCCCGACGATCAGCGCGGCGCGCCCTTCGAGCGGGCCGAAGATCTTCTTCGCCAGCTCGACGGCCGCGTACGACACGGACACGGCGTAGGCGCCGATCTCGGTCTCGGTGCGGACGCGCTTGCCGACCTCGAACGCCTGGCGGAACAGGCGATCGAGCACCGGTCCCGCGGTGTCGGTCTCTCCCGCGATGCGGAACGCATCCTTGACCTGCCCGAGCACCTGCGGCTCGCCCACCACCAGCGCATCGAGCGAGGAGGCGACCCGGAACAGGTGGCGCACCGCGGCCGCACCCTCGAGCCGGAACAGGTGCTCGTCCCTGACTTCGCCGAGCCCGCCTTCGAGCCCCAACAACAGGCGCTCGAGGGTCTCGCGCCCCGCGTGGTAGGTCTCGGTCACGGCGTAGACCTCGCTGCGGTTGCAGGTCGAGAGCACGACGCACTCCCGCACCTCGCGCTCCGACGCCAGGCGCGCAAGCACCGCGGCATAGGCCTCGGGCGCGAGCGCGATCCGCTCGCGCACCTCGACGGGTGCGGAGTGATGGGACAGCCCGACCACCAAGACGTGCGCCATGGCTAGAACACGTGCCGGCGCGAGGCCAGCAGCACGTTGGACCCGAGCAGCGTGAAGATCGACAGCGCAAAGCCGAGCGTGGCGAGCCACGCCGCGCGCTGCCCCTGCCAGCCGGCGACCCGCCGCGTCACCAGGTAGCCCAGGTAGACTCCCCAGGACAGGAGCGTCCAGACGCTCTTCGATTCCCACACCCAGGCGACGCCCCACTCGAGCCGTGCCCACACCATGCCGATCGCGATTCCGACCGTGAGGAGCAGGAACCCGAGCACGACCGTGCGATGCCCCAGCCGGTCGAGGTCGTCGAGCGAGGGCAGGCGCGCGAACATGCGGCCCACCCGCTTGTGGGCGATCTCGTCGTGCAGGAGCAGGTACATGACGCCCGCGCAGAACGCGACCGAGAGCGCCGAGTAGCCGAGGAACAGGCTCACGGTATGGAGTGCGAACAAGCGGTTCTGGAAGAGCGCGTTGACCGCCTCGGGGGGCGCCATGAACGCGGCCGAGACCGCGGCCAGCACGGTCGCGAGCGGCACGAGGAACACGCCGAGCGTGCGATGGGCCGCGCGGCGCACGAGGAACAGGAAGATCACCAGCAGGAGCCATGAATAGAAGAACAGCGCCTCGAGGCTGGTCACCAGGGGCACGGTTCCCAGTTCCTCGGCCCGGATCACGAGCGCGAAGGTCATGCAGAGCGCGGCGACGCCGACCAGGCGCTCCTTGATCGGGGAGGGGCTTGCCGGCGGCCCGGCGAGCGTCTGCGCGTACAGGACGCTCGCGACCGCGGCGCACAGCACCGCGGACCAGCGAAGAATCGCGACGACCGATTCGGATCCTGGCAAGGCAACCCCTAGGAAAGCGTGTGATCGGGAGGGAGAACCGCCCGCAGTATGCCGGGTTTCG
>JBKJOC010000260.1:0-3437 GCA_046595725.1 Candidatus Eiseniibacteriota bacterium | reverse complement strand
GCGTAGGCGACGAAACCGATCGTCTCTTCGTGCCCGCGCAGGTCGACCTGGCGGACTTCGTAGCCGGTCACGCCGGCGTGCACTTCGTTGTCGACGAAGCGGTAGGAGCCCGCCGTGCCCGACACCGCCGGCACCATCGCCGCCGACGCGAGTTCGTACGCGCCCGCGCCGAGCGAGCGATAGACGTTGAAGCCAGCGAACTGCTCGGACTGGATCGTCGACCACGTGACCAGTGCGCCGCCGCTCCCGTCGCCGGTGGCTTCGATCTCGGCAAGCCGCGCCGGAACGCTCTGGCCGAAGCCGTAGATGATGACCACCTCGCCGGCGTCGGTGCGCGTCTGGTTGAACGAGTCGCTGCCCGGCACGCCGATCGCCAGCTCCAGCTTGCCGTCGAAATCGAGGTCGCCCATGTCCATGATCGTGCCCGCGCGATCGCCCGACCAGGCGCCGATGACGCGCACGTCCTGCACGGTCGTGACGTTCGTGTTCAGGGTCACGCTGGCGCCGCGAAGGCCGCCGAAGTAGAGGTACATCTCGCCGCAGGACAGGCGCCCGTTGGCGTTGCCGTCGGCCAGCGTCGCGCCGAGGATCAGGTCATCCTTGCCGTCGCCGTCCATGTCGCCGCCCACCACGGCGTTGCCGAGGAGGTCGCCGGCTTCGGTGCCGAGCCAGCCCTTGCCGATGCCCACGACGCCGGCCAGGAGGTCGGTCGAGGCCGGCCACGAGCCGCGCACCTTGCCGTAGATCAAGTAGACCTCGCCGGAATTGATCTTCCCGTTCGCGGTGCCGTCGCCCAGCGGCTCGCCGACGACCAGGTCGCCGAAGTTGTCGCCGTCATAATCCGCGACGTCGACACCGGTGCCGGCGTTGTCGCCCGCCTCGGCGCCATAGACCACCATGTCGGTGCTGGTCGCGAGGTCCTTGTAGGAACCCATCGCGAGCTTCGAGCGGCCCCAGATCACGGCCACTTCGCCGGCCTGCGCGCGCGCGTTGCCCGGGCCGGCGGCGTTCGGAACGCCGATCTCGATGTCGTCGAGGCCGTCGCCGTCGATGTCGCCGCACGCCAGCGCGCGGCCCGCCAGGTCGCCGGCATCCGCCCCGTCGATCAGGACGACCGAGCCCAGGTCGATTGCTCCGCCCTCCGGGCGCGGTCCGCCCCACAGCAGATTGACGCCACCGCTGCCGTTCCTGGCGTTTGCAGGGCCGTCCATGCTGGAACCACCGATCAGGAGGTCCTTCGCGCCGTCCGCGTCGATGTCGCCGACCGCGAGCGAAACGCCCGAGTTATCCCCCGCATCCGCGCCATAGATCACGACGTCGCGCTGGGTCACCGAATTGATGCCGGTCCAGGCGGCGCGCGTGCGGCCGTAGAAGATGTAGACCTCGCCGGCGTCGGGGCGAATGTTACCCGGGCCGTCGCCGAGCGAGGCGCCGATCGCCAGGTCGGCCTTGCCGTCCTTGTCGAAGTCGCCTGCGACGACGAACGTGCCCGTCTGGTCGCCGGTGTCCGCGCCCTCGATGCGAACGTCGGTCACGAACTTGAGGTCCCGCGACAGGCCGAGGTTCGTGCGCGTATTTCCCCAGATGATGTCGACGGAGCCGGAATTCGGCAGGGCGTTGCCCGCGCCGTCGGTGCCGATCGAACCCACGATGATGTCGTTGTAGCCGTCGCCGTCGAGGTCGGCCATCGCGACCGCGCGACCGCTGGCGTCGAAGAAGTCGGATCCGAAGACCGTGAAGCCCGCGTTGGTGCGCAGGTCAATGTCGAGCAGTGCGTGGGCGGGTTGAGCGATGCCCAGGGTCAAAAGCGCGCCGAGAAGCAGCGCGACGCAGTTACCACGTCTCATTGGATCCCTCCTCAGAAGGGAAATCGAGGATGCCTTGAAACCGTCGCGGGGGGAGGTAAGGGGGGAAAAGGTCCGTCTGCGGTGGGCTGAAAGCCGCAACCCACCTCCTTTCGTGTGAAAGAGAAACCGCAAAAAATCAAGCTCCTTCGAGATTTTCCGGCCGGGACAGGCTACACCCGCCCGGAAATGGTCGTCAACGTGGGAATGCGTCAAAACCCTCTCAGCACGCCGGCCCCGAGGCCCTCGGTCAGGGCCGGGGAACGATGTCCCTCACCAGCATCATGGGATCCCCGATCTTGAGCGCCGAGGTCGAGTAGTACGACTGGGCGTACTTCGCGCCGATGAGCGAGGCGTCCTTGCGCGCGTAAACCTCGAACCAGTCGACAATTGAGGCTGGCCCCGTGGTCGGTGCCGGCTTTTCGGTGTTGAAGAACTGCGTGCGGTGCACTTCGAGCGCCCGCCGCCAGTCGTCGAAGAAGTCGGTGACGTCGACGATGAACGTCGGCGCCGTCCCGGCCGGCAGGAAATAGTAGAAGATCGCCCGCGCCTGCCACGGTTCGCCCTCGATCGGCATCTTGCGCAGGTGGGAGAAGTTGTAGCCCTGCGAGACCAGGATGCCGGTCTTGAAGTGGTCGTTGTGGCCAAGCCCGCGCCCGATCGGCAGGTTGTAGTAGGGCGCGAAGATGATCTGGGGCTGGTGCTTCCGGATCGCCTGCGCGACCTTGCAGCGGTTCTCGAACGTGTCCTCGACCCGGCAGTCGCCCATGTCGAGCGACTCGCGCATGTCGAGCTTGAGGATCTTCGCCGCTTCCGCGCACTCCTGGTCCCGCTCCTCCGGAGTGCCCCATCCCATGTCGCCGCGCGTCATGTCGACGATGCCCGTGGTGTATCCAAGCGATTTCATCTTGAGCAGCAATCCGCCGCACCCGATCTCGGCATCATCGGGGTGCGGTCCGAAGGCGAGGATGTCGATGGCCATGCGGCGCATCGTAGAGAAAGCGGCCGTGCATTGACAACTGTGTTGCCCGCAACGCGGTGGCGGCAGAAGATACGCGGCGTTCCCGGTCCATGATGCCCGCCAGGGAGGTACGCGATGGAAGAACGTCCGCCGGACGCGCCTTACCCCGCCTCACCGCCCGATCCCTGGGCGACTGCGCCGCCGCCTCCCCCGGGCGAACCGCCGTCGCCCGCGATCATCCCGTGGGAGGAGCCGGGCCGGCCCTGGATGTCCGGGCTGATCGAGACGCTCAAGCTCCTGTTCACGCGACCGCACGAGGCGTTCGAGCGCATGCCGGTCAGGGGCGACGTGCTGAAGCCGTTCATCTTCGCGATCATCCTGGGATGGATCGGGGCGATCGCGAACGCGGGCTGGAACCTCGCGATCCGGGGCGTGGTACCGAGCGGCAGCGAGTACTCGCGCTACGAGATGCCGGCCGCATGGCTGCCCTTGCTCGCGGCGTTTGCTCCGGCCGTGCTCGTGATCGCGATCCTGATCAACACCGCGATCATCCACCTCTTCCTGATGATCGTCGGGGGCGCCCGGCGCGGCCTGCCGGCGACCCTGCGCGCGATCTGCTACGCGCAGGCGCC
>JBKJOC010000464.1:0-2706 GCA_046595725.1 Candidatus Eiseniibacteriota bacterium | reverse complement strand
GTCCTGTCGTCGAGGTCGGAGCCTTTGGGCGGGGTCACGGGCGGGCCTTTCGGGGGCCCCATCCGGCCACGCACCCCCTACGCGATCGCCTACCGGACGGTTTCATGGCCGCTCAACGTATGTCGGCCCCCCGCGCGCTTCAACGGCTTTCCGGTCCACCATAGTGGAAACGGCTTGCCGCCAGCGGCCGCGACCACGTACGGTGCGCGCTGCCGGCACGCTCTTCGCGTGCGCGCCACCGACCGAGGACGATGACCGCAATCCGCTCCGTTTTTGCGCGCGAAATCCTGGACTCGCGCGGCCAACCCACGCTCGAAGTCGAGGTCCTGCTCGAAAGCGGAGCCCAGGGCCGCGCCGCCGTGCCCTCCGGGGCCTCGACCGGCGAGCACGAGGCGCTCGAACTGCGCGACGGGGACCCCGCCCGTTACCTGGGCAAGGGCGTCCTCAAGGCGATCGAGAACGTCAACGAGCGGATCGCCCCCGAGTTGCTCGCCGCCAGCGCGGACGCGACCGACCAGGCCGCGGTCGACCGCTTCCTGATCGAGCTCGACGGGACGCCGAACAAGGGCAGCCTGGGCGCCAACGCGATCCTTGGCGTCTCGATGGCGGTGGCCCATGCCGCGGCCAACGCCACCGACCTCCCGCTCTTCCGCTACCTGGGCGGCGCCAACGCCAAGGTCCTGCCCGTCCCGCTCATGAATGTCGTCAACGGTGGCGCGCACGCGGACAACAACGTCGACCTGCAGGAGTTCATGATCGTGCCCATGGGCGCGCCCAGTTTTTCCGAGGCGCTGCGCATGGGCGTGACCGTGTTCCACACCCTCAAGAAGGTGCTCCATACGCGGAAGCTTGCGACCGCGGTCGGGGACGAGGGCGGTTTCGCCCCGAACCTGGCCTCGAACGAGGAGGCACTCAAGCTGCTGGTCGAGGCGATCGAGCAGGCCGGCTATGCGCCCGGCACCGAGGTCGGGCTGGCGCTCGACGCGGCGGCGAGCGAGTTCTACAAGAAGGGCCAGTACGTTCTGGCGGGCGAGGGCGGCAAGGCCTTCGACTCCGCCGGCATGGTCGAGTGGTATTCGGACCTGTGCGACCGCTATCCGATCGTCTCGATCGAGGACGGCCTGGCCGAGGACGACTGGGAGGGCTGGGGCCAGCTCACGCGCGCCCTGGGCGACCGGATCCAGATCGTCGGTGACGACCTGTTCGTCACCAATCCCGTGCGGCTTGCGCGCGGGATCAAGGAGGGCGTCGCGAACTCGATCCTGATCAAGCTTAACCAGATCGGCACCGTCACCGAGACGCTCGATGCCATCGCGCTCGGTCAGACCAACGGCTTCACCTGCGTGGTCTCCCACCGCTCGGGCGAAACCGAGGACACCACGATCGCCGACCTGACGGTCGCGACCAACGCGGGACAGATCAAGACCGGCTCGGCCTCCCGCACCGACCGGATGGCGAAGTACAACCAGCTCCTGCGGATCGAGGAGATCCTCGGGGAAAGCGCCGTGTTCAAGGGACCGGACACGTTCGCCCGGCGGAGGCAGCCATGAGGGACATCGGGATTCGCATCCAGCGCTACAAGCTGTCGCGCTACCGTCCACCGGAATCGCTGAGCGAGCGCGCGCGCCTGTGGCTCGCCATCGGGCTGGCAGCGTGGTTGATCTGGGCGCTGTTCCTGAGCGATCACAGCGCGGTGCGCCTGATGGGGCTCGGCAACAAGAAGGCGGACACCGAGGACAAACTGGCCGCGACGCTCAAGGTGGTCAAGGGCGCGGAGCAGGACCTGAGCTCGGCGGACGATCCCCAAGTCGGCGCCCAGGTGCTGCGCGAACGCCACAACTTCGCGCTGCCGGGCGAGCGCATCTATCGGCTCGGCGCCGACGGCAGCGTGCGCATGGGACCGCCCCCGGTGACCGCGAACGATTCCTCGGGCGCTGGCAATCGGGGTGAGATGCGGTAATCCGGTCGCGCGGAGCCTCATCCCGTGAGGGTCAGTACGACCCGGACAACGACGCCGGCATCGCGCCGCGCGTCTTCATAAGTACTGGAGAGGAGCCCCCCATGCATCGGTCCCCGCTCTTCCGGTTCGCATGCTCCGCCCTGGCGATGCGGCAATGGCTTGCCCTTGCGCTGCTCGCGTTCTGTCTCCCCACATCCGCACTCGCCCTCGGCAACGGCAAGCTGCAAGTCCATCACATCAACGTCGGCCAGGGAGACGGCACGCTCCTGATCACACCGCTCGGTCAAACCGTCCTGTTCGACGATGGCGTCTACACCAATTGCACCAACATCAAGAGCTACCTGCAGGGCCTGGGCATCACCACGGTCGACTACCACATCCTCAGCCACTATCACGCCGATCATCTCGGCTGCATCGACGACCTGGCGGCGATCGGAATCACGATCGGCGTCCTGGGGTACGATCGGGGCTCGTCGTACTCGAGCGCCTCCTACACGAGTTATGTCACGACGCTCGGCGCCAAGCGCGCCACCATGGTGAAAGGACAGGTCCTGACCCTCGACGCCGGTGCGACCAACCCGGTTCGCATCACCTGCGTCGACTTGAACGGGGCCGGGGTCTATTCCCCTTCGGGCAGTGACGAAAATGCCAAGAGCCTCGTCGCCCGGGTGACCTATGGCGCCTTCGACGAGGTCATTGCCGGGGACCTGACCGGCAGTTCCACGAGCGGCAATGACGTGGAGACC
>JBKJOC010000370.1:0-4819 GCA_046595725.1 Candidatus Eiseniibacteriota bacterium | reverse complement strand
GACCTTCACGCCGTTCTTCGTCAAGGCCACGGCGCTCGCGTTGCGCGAGTTCCCGACCATGAACGCGACCTGGAACGGCGAAGAGTCGGTGACCATCAAGCGCTACTACAACATCGGTGTGGCGGTCGGCCGCGACAAGGGCCTGATCGTGCCCGTGCTCAAGGACTGCGGCAGCAAGTCGCTGGTCGAGCTCGCCAGGGGTGTCGAGGACCTGGCGACCCGCGCCAACAACGAAAAGCTCACCATGGACGACCTGCAGGGCGGAACGTTCAGCATCACGAACGCCGGCCTGTTCGGCTCGACCGGCTCGACTCCGATCATCAACTTCCCCGAGGTCGCGATCCTGGGCGTCCACAAGATCAGCGATCGGCCCGTCGCGGTCGACGGCCAGGTCGTGGTGCGGCCGGTGATGACACTCGCCTGCACGTTCGACCACCGCTGGATCGACGGCCACACCGCCGTCCAGTTCATCGTGCGGGTCAAGGAACTGCTGGAGAAGCCGGAGTTGCTCTGGTTCGTCGCTTGATCCACCAACACTGAAGGAGTGCCCATGAGCTCGCCCCACGAGAGCGCCGGCCTGATCCTCAAGCTCTACGACCTGCGCCGCGAGAAGAAGCTGCGCCGCGCCCGCCGATGGTTCGGCGCGCAGCATTTCCGTTCGGTGCAGGATGTGCTGGACGCCGCGCGCGGAAAGAATAACGCCTACTTCCGGATGGTCGTGAGCTACTGGGACATGACGGCCGCGCTCGTGCTTCACGGCGGGATCGATGCGCCGATGTTCCACGAGGCGAACAACGAGCACGTGTTCGTCTGGGCGAAGCTCGAGCCCTGGATCGCCGAGTTCCGCCAGGCGGTGAACCAGCCGCTCTTCGTCATGCGCCTCGAGCGCCTGATCGAGGCGATGCCGGACGGCCGTGAGCGCGTTGCATCGATGCAGGAGCGCCAGCGCGCTGCCGCCGCCGCGGCGGAGGGCGCCCTCAAGGGCGCCCTGAAGGGCGCCGCGAAGCCGGTAGCCGAACCGGCCGTCGCCGGAAGCCGCAACTAGCGATGCGCAAGGGCGCGCTGCTGCTGACCTGCCTCCTGATGGCGCAGGCCGCGGCCCGCGCCCACGCGGCGCCGCCGACGATCACCTGCCCGGGCCCCCAGTTCACGCTCGAGAATGGTGGCGTCAACGTCACCATCATTGCGAGTGATCCGGACGGCGATCCGGTCATTCTCTCGGTCGTCCAGCCGCCGCCGCGCGCGGAGTTCGACCCGCCGTCGGGGATCTTCAACTGGGTCCCGAGCTACACCCAGGCGGGCAATTACTCGATCCGGTTCCGCGCGGTGGCAGCCGGTGAGACCACCTCGTGCGTGATGCCCGTCACGGTCGAGAACTTCAACCGAGTGCCGCGGATCACCTGCCCGACAGGCCGGAGCGCAGTGGTCGGCGACACGCTCAAGGTCACGCTGACCGCGACCGATCCGGATCTCGATCCCCTCACATTCTCGAGCGCCGCACTCCCCGCGGGTGCCACGCTGTCGCCGCAGGGACTGTTCGTCTGGCGCACTTTGGGGGTCGCGCCCGGCAACTACGTCATCCCGGTCAGCGTCAGCGACGGGTCCATCAGCTCTTCCTGCAACCTCGCGGTCGCCATCTACGGCGTGTCCCCATCCCCGCGGCTCTTCTGCCCGGGCTCGGTCGCGGTGACGGAGTTGCAGACGCTGGAGTTCGACATCGTGCGCGAGGACCCCGGCGGCTTGCCGGTCACGGTGACGGTCTCGGGGCTTCCGCCGGGCGCGACGTTCAACACCACCACCCTGCATTTCAAGTGGACGCCCACGCTCACCCAGAGCGGCAGCTATCCGGTCGTGTTCTCGGCGACGAACAACCAGTCGCCACCGGCCACCTGCACGGTCCTCGTCACGGTGGTCGACCGGACGGTGCAGTCCCCGTTCTTCACGCTCTGCCCGGGCGCGGTCACGGCCACGGAGTTGCAGACGGTCCAATTCCAGGCCACGGCGGTGGATCCGCAAGGGTTCCTGGTCACGTACTCGGCGACGGGGGTCCCGGCGGGTGCGGTATTCTCGACCTCGAACGGGCTTTTCACCTGGACTCCGACGGCGGTCCAGGCCGGGAGCTACAGCCTCGTGATCACCGCCAGCAACGGCGCGGCCTCGACGGCGTGCACGGTGCCGATCACGATCAACAATCGCGTGCTCCAGCCGCCCACGGTCACCTGTCCTCCGGCGCAGCAGGTTCTCGAGCGCCGCGAGCTCGCGTTCACCGTCAGCGCGAGCGATCCGCAGGGCCTGCCAGTGACCATCATCCTGACCAACCCGCCCGCGGGAGCGACGACGTTTGCCAACGGGATCTTCCGCTGGACGCCTGGTCCTGCTCAATCAGGGGTCTATGCGCTCCACTTCGTGGCGTCGAATGGCGACGCGTCCACCCCGTGCGACGTCAATGTCACCGTGATCGATCGTCCGCTCGCGCCGCCGCGGTTGGCCTGCGTTCCGGGGATCACCTCGCTCGAGACCCGCCCGATCGACATCGTCATCCAGGCCACCGACCCGGACAACGATCCCCTTGTCTTCTCGGGGCGAAACCTGCCGGGCGGCTCGTCCGTCGATCCCGTCGGCAGGTTCCGATGGACCCCGACCAGCGGCCAGGCCGGGATCTACCTACCCGAATTCGTGGTCACCGACGGCGAGAGCCGCGACAGCTGCAAGGTCCGGATCGAGGTTCTGGATCACGACGCGCCGGTCACGCCGCTCGAGACCCGCATCGTGCGCGTGAGTGACATCCGGCCCGACCAGGGCGGCTGGGTGCGGATCCTGCTCGTGACCGCGAGCTCCGACGTGTTCGGCGCATCGCCGGCAGTGACCGGATACGACCTGTGGCGCCGCATCGACGGCCCGCGCCGCGCGGCCTCCTCCATTCCGGACGAGGGCGCACCCACGCTCGATGCCGTGCGTCCCGGCACGGTGCTGGCCGAGGGCGCCGCGCTGGCGCTCGGGTTCCCCGACGGCGCGTGGGAAGCGGTGGCGCACGCCCCGGCCCTCCAGGTCCTGAACCTCACCCTGGCCGCCCCGACGCGCGACGACTCGACCTCGGCTGGCCGGCCCTGGGAGGTCTTCGTCGTGACGACCCATACGACCGTTCCGAGCACCTGGGCGGTGAGCGTGGCGGACAGTGGCTACTCGGTCGACGACCTGCCGCCCGCCGCGCCCGCGGTGTTCGAGGCGCGGCAGCAGGGGTCGTCAGTCAGGCTGGCATGGCACGGCGTCCCTGATCTCGACCTGGCGCGCTTCGTCGTGCATCGCGGCAGCGACGAGGGCTTCGTCGCCGCCGAGGGCAACCGGCTCGGGCAGACTTCCGACTCGAGCTTCATCGATGCTGCCCCATTCGCCGGATCCTGGTATCGCGTCGTCGCTTTGGACACGCACGGCAACCCATCCGCGTCCCAGGCGGTGGCGGGCCCGGGTGCAGCGGCCGGGCCTCCGGCCCTGCTGACGCTCTCGGCGCCGCGTCCCAACCCCGCGCGCGGCGAAGTCGCGTTCGAGGTCGCGCTGCCTGTTGCCGGCCCGGTCGCGCTCTCGATCATCGACCCCAGGGGCCGGGTCCTTCGGGTGCTCGAGAGCGCGCCGCTGGCCGCCGGACGTCATCCCTACGCCTGGGACGGCAAGGACCGCCTGGGCCGCCGCGCCGCCGCTGGCGTCTATGTGATCCGGCTCGAGACCGCGGGCGGGGTTCGCGCCCGGAAGCTGGTCTTCACGCGGTAGCGTTGACACGCGGGGCCCTCCGCGCCTAGCCTCCACTCAGAGTCGGCCACGGTGGCCGGCCCATGGATGGAGGTCCCAATGTCCCAACTTCGCAATGCCGCATGCGTCGCGCTCCTGCTCACACTCGCCCTGGCCTCGACTTCTGCAAGCTCCGAGGGCCTGGCCAAGGGAAACAGCATCCTTTCCTTCCAGTTGACGACTGGTGTCGCCGACCTCGCCACAATCGAAGATGACGGCTTCATCACCGCCTACGACCACTCCGAGTGGGGCGGCCAGGTCCAGTTCCAGCACCTGATGTCCGACGAGTGGGCGCTCGCCCTTTCAGCCGGCGTCGGCACGTTCAAGGAGACGAACGAGGCCGGAACCAACGCCCCGCTCGCGGGTGATAGGGTCTACAAGCAGTCTTCCTTGCAGTTCCGGGTCGGCGCCGACCGCTTCGTCCACCTCAGCCCGACGTTCCACCTGTTCATGGGGCCCGGCATCCAGTACTGGAGCGGCAAGGCGAAGTTCGAAGACGGCACGATCGAGCGCGAGAGCCAGCGGACCAAGCGCATCGCGCTCAATGGCCGGATGGGCGCCAACATCGCCCTGGGTGATTCGTTCGGTCTCGAGGGCCACATCGGGCACTATTTCGGCTTCGCCAACGCCAAGGACACGGGCGCCAGGGCGAGCTGGACGCCGAGTGGCCTGGAGTCCGCCGCCGGATTCGCGTTCAAGTTCTAGATTCGGCTGCAGCGGGAGGAAGATGGGGCGCGGGGCCATCCGGCTCAGCGCCCTTTCCCTTGCCCGCAAAGCGGGCAAAGAGGCTGGCAGGACGCGACTTGGCTGCTATACTGCGCGTGTCCTCCTTGTGATATGTTTCACGAGAACTAGGGTGCCCGCCCGGTGGGGAGGGTCGCCCCCGTGGCCGGATGACGACCGAGGTAATCCGATGCCCGTGTCGCTCACGCTCTTCTCACCCGAGGAAGCCAACGCGCTGATCTCGTTCCTCGAGCCGCGCCTGTCCCATCTCGTCGCCAAGAAGCGCGAGCTGGACCAGGCCCAGCACGAGCTT
>JBKJOC010000353.1:0-3003 GCA_046595725.1 Candidatus Eiseniibacteriota bacterium | reverse complement strand
CCCAGCGCGGACGACTCGATCAGGCTGGCGAGCGCGCCGTAGGGCGTCGTCCCCTCCTGCGGCGGCAGCAGCGTGGTGCGCGCCCGGTACCAGCGCGGCATGAAGAACGTCACGCCCAGGGCGATCAGCGCGACGACGAAGACGAAGGCGAGCGCGGGCCCGAGATTGCGGCGCACGGCCGGAGCGAGACTCGGATTGTCCATGTTATCTCCGGGCCACGACGACGACCGTCGCGATCGAGGCGGCCAGGGCGACGATGTCGCGCAGGACGCCGAACCAGTTGGTGTCCCGCTTGTCGGGAACGTAGATCAGGTCGCCGGGCTCGACCCGCTTTGCGTCCTTGAGCAGGAGCGTCTGCCCGGTCGACACCCGCGTGATCCGGGTGCCGCCCCGCTTGGCGCGGTCGCTGAAGCCGCCCGCGAGCTTGATGTAGTCCCCGGCCGAGCGCAGCGAGTCGAATGCCACCAGCCCCGGCAGCCGCACTTCGCCGGCGACCTGGACGGAACTCTGGCGGCGCTCGACCAGGATGATGTCTCCGCCCTGGAGCGCGACATCGCGCGCCAGCAGGTGCGGCTGACCCCCCTGCCCGGTATCCCCCAGCGTGGCGGCCTCGAGCCCGACCCGGAACGTGGTCTGCGCGAACGCCAGCTTGGTGCGAAAGGTCTGGTACTCGTTGTCGGTCATCTCCCCGCGTGAGAGCCGGGAGAGGCGGTCAAACTCGAGATCGCGCTCGAGCGCGCTCGCCTTGCGGCGGATCACGAGGATGCCGTTCGGCGCGGCGTCTGCCGTCACGCCACCGGCCAGCAGCAGCGCGTCGGAAACCCGCGTCCTGCCCTCGTCGATCGGGTAGACGCCGGGCAGCCCGACCTCGCCTCGCACCGAGACGTTGCGGTCCTCGTGGTACTCGCCGGCCGAGGGCACGAACAGCCGATCGCCCTCGTGGAGCGCGATGTCGGCCGCGCTCCCGCCAAGGATGCCGGCGAGGTCGATGGGCACGCTCTCCGCCTCGCGCGCGTCGCGGAAGCGCAGCAGGGTGCTCTTCGCCGGCAGGGCGGTCGGCAGGAGCCCGCCGCCGAGCGCGACCAGGTCCTTCACGGTCTCGCCCTCGCGGAATTCGTAGGCGCCCGGGTACGGCACCGGCGCATGCAGGAAGACGGGCAGGCGCGCGACCGGGACGAGAATCCGGTCGCCCGAGCGCAGGAGCGGGTTCGCGGCCAGGTCGCCCACGCGGCCGAAGCGCAGCAGGTCCGCGGGGCGTGCCGTGTTCTCGATCCCGAGAATCGTGATGTTGCGCTGCGACGCGCGCGCGGTCAGGCCGCCGGCGCGGCGGATCGCCTCGGACAGCCGCGTCACCGCCGTGACGGAAATCCCGCCCGGCGTCGCCACCTCGCCCTGGACGTAGACCACGATCCGGCGCAGCCGCACCAGCCTCAGGCGCTGCTGGATCCCGCGCGTCCCTCCGCGAAGGCTCTTCTTGAGCTGATCGCGCACCTGCGCCAGCGTGCGGCCGGCGACATGCATGGAGCCGTAGTCCGGGATCCACATGTCGCCTTCGGGATCGACTTCAAGCGGGATGCGCATGGTGACCGCGCCCAGGACTTCGAGCACGAGGCCGTCGCCGGGCCCGAGCACGTAGGTCTCGGGATCGAGCGGACCCTCGAGCGCGGAGCCCGGAAGCTCATCCCCGTAGGGGGAGGAATTCGTCACCGTGTCCGGGCGCTGATCCAGGTTCCCGCCCGGCAGGACCTGGGCCCCGGAAGGCGCCGCGCCGAGCAGGACGAACGCCAGCGCGAAGAGCGCCGACCGGATCATCGAGTCTCCATCTTGTACGACTTGCGCTGCCCGTACATCTTCTCGTAGTACGCCCTGAACTCGCCGGCCTTGATCGGCTTCCACCAGTCGGCGCGCTCGCCGTACCAGTCGATCGTGCGCGCGATCCCCTCCTCGAACGACGTCTTCGCCACCCACCCGGTGCGCGCGGTCAGCTTGGAGCTGTCGAGCGCGTAGCGGCGATCGTGGCCGGGCCGGTCCTCGACGTGGCGGATGAGCGATGCCGGCTTGCCGGTGCGCTCGAGGATCCTGCTCGTGATCGTCAGGACGTCCAGCTCGTTGCCGGCGCCGATGTTGAAGGTCTCGCCCTCGACGCCGGAGGCTTCGAGCAGCGTCGCGATCGCCGCGCAGTGATCGTCGACGTGGATCCAGTCGCGCAAGTTCTTGCCGCTGCCGTAGACCGGCAGCGCCTCATCCTCGAGCGCGTTGGTGACGAAGAGCGGGATCAGCTTCTCGGGATACTGGTAGGGCCCATAGTTGTTCGAGCAGCGGGTGATCACCACCGGCAGGCCGTAGGTCGCGTGGTAGGCGTAGGCCAGCCGATCGCCGCCGGCCTTGCTCGCGGCGTAGGGATTGCGCGGCACGAGGGGCGATTCCTCGGTCGCGGGCTCGCCCATGATCTCGCCGTAGACTTCGTCGGTCGAGATCTGGACGAAGCGGCTCACGCCACGCTTCTTCGCCTCCTCGAGCAGGACGAACGCGCCGTAGGTGTCGGTCAGGACGAACGAGCCCGGGTCGTCGATCGAGCGGTCGACCATCGACTCGGCCGCGAAATTGACGACGTGGGTCGCGCCCGTCATCGCTTCCGTCACCGCCCTGGGATCGCGAATGTCGCCGTGCTGGAAGGACAGCCGCAGAGGGTCGACCATGTGCTCCAGGTTTTTCTGGTTGCCGGCGTAGGTCAGCGCGTCGAGCACGTGGACGTGTGCGCCGGGCCAGCGCAGAAGCGCCAACCGCACGAAGTTCGATCCGATGAAGCCCGCGCCCCCCGTCACCAGGATGCGCGCGCCCGCGAGCGCGTCAGCCATCCTTGCGGCTCCAGTCGTAGGGGATGTCGTTCTCGTGCGGATGGATGCGGAACTCGTCCGGCTCGGTGTAGTGATATGGATGCGACGGCGTATTGATGAGCATGCCCCCCATCGGCTCCATGCCCTTCATGCCATGCGCGACGCC
>JBKJOC010000150.1:0-5757 GCA_046595725.1 Candidatus Eiseniibacteriota bacterium | reverse complement strand
CGACGCGAAAGAACAGGATCGAGTCCGGGTGCGCGCGCTTGATGCGCCCGAACTGCTCCATCAGGGGGGAGGTCTTGGCGGCCAGGGTTCCTCCGTGAACGCTAGCGGCCGGCGGGTTTCGTCGCCGCGCCCGGCGCGGATCCGCGCGCGGGACGCGCCCCGGGCGACGCCGTCTTCGCGGGCGCAGTGGTCGCCGGGCGAACCGTCTCCGCTCGAAAGCTCGCGGCCTCCGGGCTCCGCGGATACGACGCGAGCAGCTTCCTGCCCCACTCGGAGGCCTCGTCTGCGCGCTGCAACTCCGTGGCGAGCCGTTGCGCCTGGTAGAGCGCGGCCGCTTGTGCGGGGCCCGCGGGCAGGTCGAACAGCGTGCGGTATGCGGCGATCGCCTCCGGGCGCCGTCCCTCCTGCGCCCACGACAATGCGACCAGGTAGGCTGAGTCCCAACGCCGCGGCAACGCCTTCTTGGAGCGCGCCGTCCCGAGGACGGCGTCGCGCGCCTCGCGCGGCCTTCCAAGTGCGAACGCCGATAGCCCCTCCCAGTAGCGAGCCTCGTCTGCCAGCGGCCCGGTTCGGGCGCGCTTGAAGCGCTCGCGCGCCTCGGCGTAGTCGCCCTTCGCGTAGCCGAGTTGCCCGAGTTCGAACTGCGCGGGCGCGGCCAGCGCATGGCGCGGATGCTCGGCCAGGAAACCCGTGAGCTGGCTGCGCACACTGTCGCCCAGGCCGGCTGCAAGCGCCGCGTCGTACTCTTCGCGAAGAGGATCGGACGGCGCTGGCCTGGCCGCGATGGGCGCTTTGGCCTGGGGCTTTGGCGCCGCCAGCGCGGTTCCCGCGAGCAGCAGCACGAGCAGGGCAGCGCGTCTCATGCGGAGGCGGCGACCGTGCCGTAGAGCGTCATGCCCTCGGCGCGATCGATCCTGGCCTCGAGGAACGTGCCGGGCGCGCCCGAGGCGGGCGGCAACACGACGATCTTGTTCTGGCCGGTGCGCGCGAGCACGAGGCCGCGCTTCGAATCGGCCCCCTCGACCAGGACCTCGAGCGAGCGCCCGACCCAGGCCTGGTTGATGTCGTGCGACAACTTGCGCTGGACGTCGAGCAGGCGCGCCAGCCGCGCCTGCTTGAGCTCCGGCGTGATGTCGTCCAAAAGGCGCGCCGCCGCGGTGCCCGAACGCGGCGAGTACTTGAACGCGTAGGACGTGTCGTAGCGCAGCCGCTGGACCAGGGCGAGTGTCTCCTCGAACTCGGCTTCGGTCTCGCCCGGGAAGCCGACGATGAGGTCGGTCGTGAGCGCCAGGTCGGGGATCGCCTCGCGCGCCGCCTCGATGACATCAAGGTAGTGCTCGAGCGAGTAGTCGCGGTTCATCGCCTTGAGCACACGCGGCGATCCGCTCTGGACCGGCAGGTGGATCCACGGCGCGAGTCGCGGGGCGGCCGCCATGCGCCGCATGACCTCGCGGCTCATGTCGCGCGGGTGACTGGTGGTGAAGCGCAGGCGCCACTTGCCCGGCACCTTGCCGCAGCGCGCGAGCAATTCGGGGAAGTCGACGCCCCCGGACTCGTAGCTGTTGACGTTCTGGCCGAGCAGCGTGATCTCGCGTGCGCCCTGCAGCACCAGCTCGTGGACCTCGAGCACCAGATCATCGGGATGGCGGCTGACCTCGGGCCCGCGCGTGGTGGGCACGATGCAGTAGGCGCAGGCCTTGTTGCAGCCGCGGATGATGGTGACGAAGCCCTTGAGGTTCCTGGCATCGAAGCGCGGACGCGGCGGCGGCAGGTAGTGGTCGAGCGGCTCGATCCACGGCCCGGGTGTCTCGCCCCGGTCGAGCGCCTGGAGCGCGGGCAACACTGCCGGCAGGGCTTGCGCCCCCACCACCAGGTCGACGCGTGGCACGCGCTTCTTGATCTCGGCGCCCATGCGCTGCGCCATGCAGCCGCAGACGCCAAGTTTCATGGCGGGATTCGCGGCCTTGAGGCGTCCCAGCACGGCGAGGCGGTTGAGCGTCCGCTCCTCGGCGTGCTCGCGCACCGAGCAGGTGTTGACCAGCACGACGTCGGCACCCTCGGGTTGGTCGACGCGTGCGAAGCCGTGGTCCTCGAGCATGCGCGCGAGGCCCTGGGTGTCGTAGACGTTCATCTGGCAGCCGTAGCTCTCGAGATAGAAGTTCTTCATCGACGGGCTCCGGGGCCTTACGGGGGAACGGAAAGGAGCGGGCCGGGCTGCCCCGACGCCGCTCCCTCCTCACAGGTGATGCGCGAAGCTCCTACTCTTCCTCGACGGCCTCGATGACTTCGCCGGCGTCGGCGATCTCGGCGCCTTCATCCTCGGACGACTTGCTGCGCGCCTTGGTCTCGGCCTTCGCCGCCTCGGCCTTCTCGGCCTCGGCTGCGAGCGCGCGCGCCTTGTTGCGCGCGGCGGTCCACTCGGCCAGCGTCACGTCGTCCTGGTCCTGGAGCCAGGCCCTTACCGACAACACGAGCCGGTGGTTCGGCACGTCGACCCGCGTCACCTTGAGCGTCAGCGTCTCGCCCGGCAGGAACGCCTCGCCCGGCTTCTTGAGGTCGTCCACCCCGAGCTGCGACAAGGGCACGAAGCCCTCGATGTCGCCGCCGACGTCCACGATCGCGCCGCGGTCGAAGAGGCGGTTGACGGTCGCCGTGACCGTCATGCCCGAGGGGAACTTCTCGGCCAGCGTCGGCCAGGGATCGTCCTGCACCTGCTTGAGCCCGAGCGAGATCCGGCGGTTGTCCTTGTCGATCGAGAGCACGACGACGTCCACGCCCTCGCCCTTCTTGACCACCTCGGACGGGTGCGAGACGCGCTTGGTCCACGACATGTCCGACACGTGCACCAGGCCGTCGATGCCCTCTTCAAGCTCCACGAAGGCGCCGAAGTTGGTCAGGTTGCGCACCTTGCCGCTGACGCGCGAGCCCACCGGGAAGCGGTCGTCGAGCGTGAGCCAGGGATCGGGCTCGACCTGCTTGAGCCCGAGCGAGATCTTCTCGTTGCCCTGGTCGACCTTGAGCACCAGCGCCTCGATTTCGTCGCCGATCGACACCACCTTGGAAGGGTGGCGCACGTGACGCGTCCAGCTCATCTCCGACACGTGCACGAGGCCCTCGACGCCCTTCTCGAGCTCGACGAACGCGCCGTAGTCGGTGATCGAGACCACCTTGCCCTTGACGCGCGTGCCGACCGGATACTTGCCTTCGACGCCCTCCCACGGGTACGGCGTCAGCTGCTTGAGGCCGAGCGAGATGCGCTCCTTCTCCGGGTCGAAGTTCAGGACCTTGACCGTGATCTTGTCGCCGATCTTGACGATCTCCGACGGGTGCGACACGCGGCCCCACGACATGTCCGTGATATGGAGCAGGCCGTCGATGCCACCCAGGTCGACGAACGCGCCGAAGTCGGTGATGTTCTTGACCACGCCCTCCCGGATCTGGTCCTTGCCCAGGTCCTTGAGCACGTTGGCCTTCATGCGCTCGCGCTCCTCTTCGAGGACGGCGCGGCGCGACACCACGATGTTGCGGCGGCGCTTGTTGAGCTTGATGATCTTCACCTGCACGGCCTGGCCGAGCAGGGCGTCCACGTTCTGCACCTGGCGCAGCGCGATCTGGCTACCCGGGAGGAACGCCTCGACGCCATAGAGGTCGACCACCACACCGCCCTTGATCTTGCGGACGAGCTTGCCCTCGACCAGTTCGCCGGCGTCGGCGGCGGCCTTGACGCGGTCCCAGACACGCACGAAGTCGGCGCGCTGCTTGGACAGCACCACCAGGCCGTCCTGGTTCTCCATCTTCTCGAGGAAGACTTCGACTTCGTCGCCGACCTTGATCTCGTCGCGGTTCGCGAATTCCTGGAGGTTGATCACCCCCTCGGACTTGAACCCGACGTCGACCAGGACCTCGTTGTCGGTGATGGCGAGGATCGTGCCACGCACGATCTCGCCTTCGCCGAGCGACTGCAGGGAGGGTGCGTAGAGCTCGTACAGAGCCGCCCGTTCCTCCGCCGTCATGCCTCCTTCTTCGTCATCATCGACGAAGATCGGTGGGGCGATGGGGCGGCTGGAAGGGACCCGCGGCTCGTCGTCGTCCACGGGGCTGCTGGTGTAGTTGTCGCGTTCTTCGATCATCAGGGACTGCCTCCTCGTTCGTGGGAGTCCGCCTTGGACGACGTTGAGGTGGCGGGGGCGACCCCGCTCCGCGTCGTTGCCTCCTGCTGCTGCCGGAGGAGGGCGATCTCCTGCATTACGCGGTCGCTGATCGCCTGATAGAGCGCGCGACCGGCCAGGGTGGATGTCGGCCCGGGCGAGACCCAGAGGTTCGCCGGAAGTGGCTTGCCGATGGTGACGCGCACCTGCTCGCGCCGTGCCATGCAGCGTCGGATCTGATTCGTGCCGGAGACGTACACCGGCACGATCGGCACCCGGGTGCGGGCCGCGATGAGGCCCAGGCCCGGGAGCGGCGGATGGAGGCGGCCGTCTTTCATGCGGCCTCCTTCCGGGAACAGCAGCAACGCGTCGCCCCGCGCCAGCGCCTGCTCGGCGGAACGCAGTCCTGTCATGTCCGCTGTGCCCTTGCGCACGGGAAACGCGCCGAGCGAACGGATCAGGGCACCGAACCCCGGCACGCGGAACAGTTCGGCCCGCGCCATGTAGCGCAGTTCGCGCGGCAGGCACACGCCGAGCACCGGCGGGTCCCAGAACGCCCCGTGGTTCGCGGCGACGATCACGCCGCCGTGAAGCGGAACGTGCTCGATTCCCGAAATCTCGCGCTTCAGGAGCACCCGGAGGATGTCCGACGCGCTGCCGCGCACGACGCGATACCAGGTCCGCATGGTTGGCTCAGGACCGCCTTATCAGGACGGCCCGACCCTCTCCTTCACCGCGTTCAGCACGGCTTCGACCTGGGCCTCGACCGACATGCCCGAGGTGTCGAGCACGATCGCGTCGCGCGCCGGCACGAGCGGCGCGAGCGCGCGTTCGCGGTCGCGGCGGTCGCGCTGCTCGATCTCGGCCTGCACCTGCGCAAGCGGCACCTCGAGCCCGCGCAGAGCCAGTTCGCGGTGCCTGCGGCGGGCGCGTTCCTCGACCGATGCGTCGAGGTAGATCTTCACCGGCGCATCGGGAAACAGCACCGTGCCCATGTCGCGTCCCTCGGCGACGAGCGACTCCCTGGCAGCGAGCGCGCGCTGGAGTTCGGTCATGCGCTCGCGCACGACCGGAATCGTGGCGACCCGCGAGGCCAACTCGGACACGCGCGGCGTCCGGATCTCATCGCCCAGGGACACGCCGTCGAGCACGACCACCGGATCGTCCTTCGGTCCCTCGAATCCGATCGTGGTCGCGCGCGCGAGCGCCGCAATGCGATCAAGATCGTCGAGCTCCGTGGACAATCCGAGGCGCTCCGCCTTGAGGGCGAACGCCCGGTACATCGCACCCGAATCGAGATAGAGGCAGCCCAGATGGCGCGCAACCGCGCGGGCGGTGGTGCTTTTTCCCGCTGCGGCCGGGCCGTCGATGGTGATCACGAGGGGGTTCACCGCGAGGTCACCCGTTCCCGCAAGTCACTGTAAAAGCAGGGATAGCTGGTGTCAATCATCTCGCCCCCGCGCACGGTCACCGGCCCCCGGGCGGAGAGCCCCGCCATCCCGAACGCCATGCCGATCCTGTGGTCCCCCGCGCTCTCCACGGTTCCCCCGCCGAGCGGTCCCCCGGTGACTTCCCAGCCGTCCGGGAGTTCATCCGCCGTGCCACCGAG
>JBKJOC010000176.1:0-3020 GCA_046595725.1 Candidatus Eiseniibacteriota bacterium | reverse complement strand
GCCTACCGCGCCGTGCCCCGCGCCCGGGGCGGCCCCGGCGGCTACCGCTCGATCCCGCTGCCGCTCGGCCTGATCCAGCTCATCTCCGATCCCCCGGAGCTCGACAGCAGCAGCCCGGACTTCAACGTGTTCGAGATCGCGCAGTTGATCGCGCGCACGCCGTACACGCTCCAGATCGTGAAGCCGGAAGAGCTCTCGAGCGACATCATCATCGACGTCGGGAAGAACAGCCTCGCGGTCGACCTGGGCACGCTGCAGAACCTGTTCCCGGACCGGGATCTCCGTTTCGGCACCACGTTCGCCTCGCCCAGCATCGAGCTCGGAACCAAGAACATTTTCGCCGGTGTGCGCCCGCAGATCGAGGCGCGCAACACGATGCGGCTCGATCCCACGCTTCAGGCCGCGCTCGGCAAGGCCCAGCCCTTCCTGCCCAACACCAGCTACGGCGCGCGCGACCAGGCCCGCGCCCAGGGCGCGATCGCGTTCATGGTCGGGACGGCGCTGCCGATCCTGCCGCCCGTCGGCGCGCCGGAGGGCGACCCGCGCAAGGGCGGCGTCGGCGTCTATGGCGGCGTGCGCGCCAAGTACCTGGTCGGCGTCGGGCTGTGGCAGGGCGACGGCCGTGCCCAGTTCGCCACCGGCGACACCATCTTCGGCTCGGCCACGCCACTCTCGGCCGAGTACGACGCAAACGTGCGTCACACGTCGAAGGTGAGCGGCTCGAGCGGCAAGGGCATGGCCGCCGACGCGGGCATCGTGGTCTTCATTCACAAGCTCGAGCTCGGCCTCGGGGTCAACGACGTGGGTGCGACCATCGAGTGGAACGACACCGATCTCGACCACTACACCTACGACACGGTCTCGAATACCAACGTCAAGACGCCGCTCGAGCGCGGCACCAGGTACAAGAGCCAATTCCCGGTGACCGGCAGCTTCAACGTCGCCTATCGTTCCGGGGCGCTGACCGTCGCGGGCACGCTCGACCGCACCGCGAACGAGCGCTTGATCCCGCGCGCCGGGGCCGAGATGTGGCTCGGCCCGACGCCGCTGCGCGGCGGCGTCTTCCTCGATTCCTACCAGCTCCTGCAGTTCACCGCCGGCAGCGGCATCAAGTTCGGCAAGCTCGGTCTCGACGTGGCGTTGGCGACCCAGAGCCGCGGCGTGACCACCCAGCGCGGCCTCGAGCTCGCGGCATCCCTGGCGATCTACTGATGGAGGCGCCCATGCGTACCCGAACCGGCATCCCCCGCGGCGCCCTGGCGTGGTCGTTCCTCATGGTCTCGGCGATCGGCCTGGTCGCCGCGGGCTGCGGCGCCAAGAGCCTCATCCTGCGCGTCGACCTGCTGTCCTTCCTGTCGGCCTCGGAGAAATCCGCCCACTACGGGCCGATTCCGGGTGGGCTGAGCGACTCCGTGATCGTGGCGCCTTCGCGCTCGATCAGCCTGCTCCCGGGGATCCGGGACATCACGAGCGTCAGCAACGTCGCCATCGACGCGGCCGGCCAGTTCGTGAACGTGACCGGCTCGGGCTCAGGCTCGATTCGCATCTACGTCTCGGCCGCGGGCACCGACCCGTTCACCACTGACACCACCCCGATTGTCCTGCCCTTCACGCTCGCGCCGGCCACGACCGACACCGTGTCGGTGACGGTGAGCGGGGATGCGGAACTGGCCGAGCTGTTTCTCGGGGACAAGGCGCAGCTCGCGATCCGGGTCGCCTTCAATGCGGCCGTCGGACCGCCCCTCGAGGGCGACTTCAACCTGATCACGCTCCGGGCGGTTGTGACGGCGAAGCAGAACATCATTCAGTAGCGTTCGTGCACTTCGCAGCGGGTCGGGCGTTGCATCGTGCAAAAGTCGGGGCGCGCCGCGTCGACGCGCGCGGCTCGCGCGGCCTGCAGCAGCGGGAAACGAGTGCGGGGCCGGGAGTTGAGTTCCAAAGCCGCCCGCCGTCGCTCGCTGGCACGACTCTGGCTTTATGACACGTTGCCAGAGTCTCCTGGAGGGGGGGCCGGGCAGAACGCCGAGTGTCCGCGCAGGGATTGCGGCCCACGAAGCAGCACCGCTCAGGGACGAGTGGAGCCACGGAAGGCGGGACGTCACGGAAGACGTTGGGCGACACGAGGTTCGGAATGCGGGCCCAGGACTTGTCCTGGGCCTTTCCGTTGCGCCCCCGCGGTCCCTTCTGCAATTTCGGGGGCACAACGAGTAGGATTCCGCCATGCGTACCCTTCGCATCGCCCTTGCCCAGATCAACACCACGGTTGGCGACTTCGACGGCAACCTCGCCCGCATCCGCGCCGCCATCATCCGCGCCGAGGCCCTGGGCGCCGAGCTGATCGCCTTCCCCGAGCAGACCATTCCCGGCTACCCGGCCGAGGATCTCCTCCTCAAGGCCGAGTTCATCGACGCCAACCGCCACGCGCTCGACGCGCTGGCGCGGGACGTGCGGCGCTCGGTGGTCGTGGTCGGGTTCGCCGACCGCCACGACGACGTCTACAACGCCGCCGCGGTCATCGAGGGCGGCCAAGTGCGCGGGATCTACCGCAAGCACCACCTGCCGAACTACTCCGTGTTCGACGAGAAGCGCTACTTCCAGGCCGGCAACGAACCGCTGGTCTTCGGCTACGGCGACGTCACCTTCGGCGTCAACGTGTGCGAGGACCTGTGGTTCCCGGGCGGACCGGCGGTGGCCCAGGCGGGCGAGGGCGGGGCGGAGCTGCTGATCAACCTCTCCTCGTCGCCCTTCTACAGCGGAAAGGCGCGCAATCGCGAGCGCATGCTCGCCACGCGGGCGGCCGACAACGTGGTGGTCGTGGCGTTCGTCAACCAGGTGGGCGGCCAGGACGAGCTCGTGTTCGATGGCAGCTCGGTGATCTTAGACCAGCACGGCGAGACCATCGCGCGCGCGCGGGCGTTCGACGAGGACCTGGTGATCGCCGATCTCGACCTCGAATCGGTGTTCCGCGCCCGGCTGCACGATCCGAGGAGGCGCGAGGAACTGGCGCCCGGCCAGCAGCC
>JBKJOC010000068.1:0-2869 GCA_046595725.1 Candidatus Eiseniibacteriota bacterium | reverse complement strand
GGATCGCTCGGACAGGACGAGGTGCGCGCGCGCATGGACGAGGCAGCGGTCTTCTGCCTGCCGTGCCGCGTCGCCGCCGACGGCAATCGCGACGGCCTGCCCACCGTCCTGCTCGAGGCGTTGGCCTCGGGCGTGCCGTGCGTGACCACCCCCGTCACCGGCAATCCCGAGATCATTCGCGACGGCGTCGAAGGCCGGATGGTCCCGCCGCAGGATCCCGCCGCGCTCGCAGACGCGCTGGCCGACCTGCTCCTCGACCGTCCCACGCTCGTGCGCATGAGCGGCGCCGCGCGCAGCCGGGCCGTCGAGCACTTCGATCTCGCCCGGAACGTCGAAAGCCTGTCCGGTTGGCTCGCGGGATCGGCATGAGAATCACGGGCCTCTGCGCCGATCCCGGGATCCGCCTCGACTCTGTCAAGGGCGCGACCGTGCATCTCGGCGAGCTGTGGTGCGCGCTCGCCCGCGAAGGCGCGGAGGTGACCGGCATTGCGCCATGGGGGGGCGGCCCGCTGAGCCTCGAAGAAGCGCCCGGACTGACCCTCGTTCCGGTCCCCATCGATCGGGACGCTCCGGATGTGGCCGAGCGTGTGCTCGCCGCCGCGCGGGCCGTCTCCGCTGCTCGTCCCGACGCCGTGCTCGAGCGGCTTTCCCTCGACAGCGACGTCGGCCTCGAGCTCGCGCGCGCGCTGCGCGTGCCGCTCCTGGTCGAGGTCAACGCTCCGCTCGACGAGGAGGCGACCCGTTTTCGTGGCCGCGCGCCCACGCCCGAGCCGCGGATGCGCCGGCTGCTCGAAGGCGCCGACGTGGTCTACGTCGTCTCGCGCGCCCTGGTCGACTGGGCGGTCGCCCGCGGCGCGCATGCCGAACGGGTCCGCGTGCTGCCGAACGGCGTCGACGTGGCCGCGTTCGAGGGTGTGCGCCCCGCGCCGGGAGCGACGACCCGCGTCGGGTTCGTGGGAACGTTCAAGGCCTGGCACGGGCTCGAGCTCGTGATCGACGGGTTCGCCGGCGCGGTCGCCCGCGGCGCGCGGCTCGAGCTCGACCTGGTCGGCGACGGCCCGCTGCGCTCCCCGCTCGAAATGGATGCGCGAAGCCGCGGCCTCGCGGTGCGCTTCCCGGGACCGCTGCCGCACGCGAAGATCGCGCCGTTTCTTCGTTCGATCGACGTCGCCGTGGCCGCCGCACCCGCCGGTCTCGACTATTACTTTTCCCCGCTCAAGGTCTACGAATACGCCGCCGCCGGCTGCGCCATCGTCGCCCCGCGCGCCGGGCAGGTGGCCGAACGGTTCCGCGACCGCGAGGACGCGTGGCTCACCGCGCCGGGCGACGCCCGGGCGATCGAGGGCGCGCTGGTCGCGCTGGCCGGCGACCCCGCGTTACGCCAGCGCCTGGGCGAGGCTGCGCGTGCGCGCGCCCGCGCCGAGTTCGACTGGAGCGTCGTGGCGCGGACGATCCTGGCCGATGTGCGAGCCGCCTCGGTCCAGACTTCCTGATGCCGTCGGAAGACCGCGCACTCGCCACGCTGTTCAAACCGGTATTCACGGAACATCGCAGGGCGATCGTCGGCAGCGCGCTCGCCCTGGTCGCTGGCGGCATGGTCGAACTGCTCAAGCCCTGGCCGCTCAAGCTCGCGGTCGACCTGTTCCTTCTGCCTCCCCGGAATCATCCGCCACGGCTCGGTCCGTTCGAGTTCCTGGCGCACTGGCCGGAGCCAGAGGCGCTGCTGTTCGTGTCCGCCGGCTTCGTGCTGATCGCGGCCGCCGCCGGGGCGCTGGCCTACGTCCAGAACATGGTGCTCGCGCGCGCGGGGCAGCGCGCGATCCTGCAGCTGAGGCTGCGCCTTTTTCGGCACCTCGAGCGGCTCTCGCTGTCGTTCCATCGGCGCCGGCATTCGGGCGAGCTGCTGGTCCATCTCGTGGGCGACCTCAACGTCCTGAGCGATTTCCTGGTCACGCAGGCGGGGCAGGCCGTTGCGCGCATCGTCTTCATCATCGGGATCGTGCTCGTCATGGCCTGGCTCGATCCGCTGCTGACCCTCGCCTCGGTCGTCTTTCTGCCCGCACTCGCCCTCATGGTGCGGCGGCACGTGCGTGCGATTCGCGAAGCCACGCGCGCGCAACGCCGGCGCGAGGGTCGGTTGGCCGCGGTCGCCGGCGAGAGCCTGCAGCTCATCCAGGTCGTGCAGGCGTTCGGCGCCGAAGACCTCGCGGAAGGCCGACTTCGCAGCGAGAGCGAGGCCTTCCTCGAGGCCGGCCTGCGCTCCAATCGCGCCGAGGCCCTGCTCGCGCGCGCGGTCGAGATCGTGAGCGCGCTCGGCGCCGGGCTCGTGCTCTACTTCGGCGTGACGCGCGTGCGCGGGGGGGCGCTCTCACCGGGAGACCTGGTGGTGTTCCTCTCCTACGTGCGCAGCCTGCAGAAGCCGCTGCGCGACCTGGCGCAGTCCGCCCAGCGCTATGCGAAGGCGAGCGCATGCGCGCGCCGCGTCGCGGACCTGCTCGACACCGCGCCCGGCGTGAGTGACCGGCCGGGAGCAGTTCCCGCGCCGCGGCTCATGGGCACGATCGCGTTCGAGGGGGTGCGCTTCGGTTACGGACCCGGATACCCGGCGCTCGACGGCGTGACGTTCCGCGTGCGGCCGGGCGAGCACGTCGCGGTGGTGGGTCGCACCGGTGCGGGCAAGACCACGCTGTTCGGCCTGGTCGGAAGGTTCTTCGACCCGGAGGCGGGAGTCGTGCGGCTGGATGGAACGGACGTTCGCGACTGGACGATCGCCAGCGTGCGCGCGCAGATCGGGCTCGTGCTCCAGGAGGCCGCGCTGTTCGGCGCGACCATTCGCGAGAACCTGCTGGTGGGGGACTCTTCCGCGGGC
>JBKJOC010000035.1:0-5934 GCA_046595725.1 Candidatus Eiseniibacteriota bacterium | reverse complement strand
GGTCTGCTTCGCGGCCGGGCTTGCGACCTCGGGCGCGATCCCGGTGGCGGCGATCTACTCGACGTTCCTGCAGCGCGCCTACGACCAGATCGTGCACGACGTCATGCTGCAAAAGCTCCACGTCGTGCTCGCTGTCGACCGCGCCGGCCTGGTGGGGGAGGACGGCTCGAGCCACCACGGCGTGTTCGACATCGCCTACCTGCGCTCTCTGCCCGACCTCGTGCTGATGGCGCCGCGCGACGAGAACGAGTTGCGTTCGATGATGCGCACCGCGATCGCCTTCGAGGGCGGCCCGATCGCCGTGCGCTACCCGCGCGCGCCGGTCGAGGGCGTCGCGCCCGAGCCTGCGCGCCTGCTCGAGATCGGCAAGGGACAGCTGCTGCGCGAAGGCAAGGACGTGGCGCTGGTCGCCCTCGGATCCATGGTCCTGCCGGCGGTCGCGGCGGCCGAGCGCCTGGCGAAGGACGGCATTCGCGCCACCGTGTTCGATGCCCGCTTCGTCCAGCCGATCGACGCCGAGGCGCTGCGCCAGATCGCCCGGAAAACCGGTCGCATCGTCACGATCGAGGAGGCGATACTCGCCGGCGGATTCGGCTCGGCAGTCCTCGAGTCGCTCGCGCGCGACAACCTGGCGCTGCCCGTGCTGCGCCTGGGCGTGCCCGACCGGCTCATACCGCACGGCACGCGTGCCCAGCTGCTCGAGGCGCGCGGGCTCACGCCCGAAGGCATCGCGCGCTCGGTCACGGCCTGGATCGCGGACACCGCGCCCGTCGTCCCGTGACCGCGCGCCGCGAGAGTTCCCGAAGAAAGCGCACCATCAAGCGCGTCGCGATCATCGGCCGCGCCCACCGCATGATGGTGGGCAAGCGGCTCGGCGACCTCGAGGTCTGGCTGGGCAAGAAGGGCCTGGACGTCGTGCTGGTGCACGGCGACGAGGCGCTTCCGGGCCTGGGCTGGGAGCCCGATCCCAAGGACTCGGCCCGCGCGCAGGAGTGCGACCTCCTGATCACCCTGGGCGGCGACGGCACGATTCTCGCGGGCGCGCGCATCGTTGCGGGGACCGACATTCCGCTCCTGCCGATCAACCTGGGCGGGCTCGGGTTCCTGGCCTCGTTCGAGGGCAAGGAGCTCGAGTCCGCCGTGCAGTCCGCGCTCAAGGGCGAGCTTGCGATCGAGCAGCGGAGCCTCCTGTCCGCGCGACTCGAGCCCAGGGGTGGCGGCCGCCCGCGCAACCTCGGGATTGCCTTGAACGACGTCGTGATCAAGCCCCAGAGCACCTATCGGGCGCTGCGCCTCGACGTTTCGGCGGGGGACACGTTCCTGGGCCACGTCGTCGCCGACGGCCTGATCGCCGCGACCCCTTCCGGCTCGACCGCCTATTCGCTGTCGGCGGGCGGCCCCGTGGTGGCGCCGGGCCTCGAGGCGATCGTGGTCACGCCTGTGTGCCCGCATACTCTCGGCATGCGCGCGCTCGTGCTGCCACCCGACCTGGAGCTTCGAGTGACGATCCGCGCCCGCGACCAGGGCGGCGCGATCGTGTCGCTCGATGGCCTCGAAGGCATCCCGATCGGACCCAAGGATCTTGTCCGCATCGCCCTGGCCCGCGACGCGGTCCAGTTCCTGCGCCGCCCGGACCAGCGGCTCCCCGTCCTCCTGCCGACCAAGCTCGGCTGGTCGGGCAGCCCCCGCCGCAACAAGGGCTGACCCCCGTGATCACCGAGCTCGCGGTCGAGAACCTCGCGATCGTCGTCCAGGCGCGCCTCGAACCCGCCGCGGGATTCACCGCGCTCTCGGGCGAGACCGGCGCCGGCAAGTCGCTGCTGGTGGGGGCGCTCTCGCTCCTGGTCGGCGGCCGCGCCGATACCGACGCCATCCGCGCCGGCGAGCCCCGAGCGCGGGTCGAAGGCCGCTTTCAGCTCGAATCCGGCCCGGCCCGCGAGCGCGCGGTCACGCTGCTCGAGGCGTGGGGCATCCCCTTCGAGGACGGCGAGCTGGTCGTGCGCCGCGAGGTCGCGCGCGAAGGCAGGAGCCGGGCCTGGATCAACCAGGCACCGGTCACCGTTTCGGCCCTTGGCGAACTGGGCGCGATCCTGCTCGACGTCCACGGCCAGCACGAACACCAGAGCCTGCTCGCTCCCGACCGCCAGCGCGAGGTGCTCGATCGCTGGGCCGGCCTCGAGGAGGCGCGCGCCGCCTGCGCCGCGAGCCATGCCGCGTGGCGCGAGGCGGTCGAGGCGCGCGAGGCGTTTGCGCTCGAGTCCGCCCGCGCCACCGCCGAGGCGGACGCCTGGGCGTTCGCGCACGAGGAGCTCGAGCGTGCTGCGCTCCGGCCTTTGGAAGATGAAGAACTGGCGGTCAAGCTGGCGCGCCTGCGCCATGCCGGGCGGCTCACCCAGGCGCTGGTCAAGGCGCGCGACGCGCTCGGCGGGGCCGACGCCAGCGGCGCGGCGCACGGCGTCGCGGAGGCCGAGCGCGCCCTGCGCGAGGCCGCGCTGGTCGATCCCGCACTCGAGGCGCTCGCGGGCGAACTGGCGGGCGCGCGCGTGACGCTCGAGGAAGTACTGCGCGCGGTCGACGACGCGCTCGATCCTGAGACGCTCGACCCGGCCGAGGCCGAAGCCGCCGAGAGCCGGCACGCGCTGATCGAGCGCCTGGTCCGGAAGCATCACCGCGCATTGCCCGAGTTGATCCAATGGCGCGACGAACTCGCCGCCCGGCTCGCGCGCGTCGAGGGCGCGGACGCCGAGCGCACGCGCCGCGCCGGGGCCGAGCGTGCCTCCCGCGCCGCGCTCGATTCCGCCGCGCGCGAGCTGACCCGCGGGCGCCGCGCCGCGGCCCGGAAGCTCGAGCCCGCGCTCGCGCGCGAACTGGCCGCGCTCGGGCTCGGCAAGGCCGCGCTCTCGATCGCGCTCGATCCGCTCGACCCGCCGGGCGCTGCAGGCGCCGACCGGGTCGAGTTCCGCATCGCGCCCAACGAAGGCGAGGAGACGCGGCCGCTGGCGAAGATTGCCTCCGGCGGCGAGCTCTCGCGGGTGATGTTGGCGCTCAAGACGCTGCTGGCCGCGCAGGACGGCGTCGACGCCCTCCTGTTCGACGAGATCGATGCCGGCATCGGCGGCGCGGTCGCGCGCGCGGTGGGCGAGCGCCTGGCCACCCTCGGGCGCGTGCGGCAGGTGCTGTGCGTCACTCATCTCCCCGTCATCGCGGCGCAGGCCAACCGCCAGTTCCGGATCACCAAGCGCGAGCAGGGCGGGCGCACCCACGCCACCGTCGAACGCGTCGAGGGCGAGGAGCGAATCGAGGAACTGGCGCGCATGCTGGCCGGCGACGCGGCGACCGCGACCACGCGGCTTCAGGCTCGCGAGCTGCTCGACCTCAAGCCACCACTGCGCGCTCCGTGGGGGACACCCGAACCTTCGAGAACAAAACAAAAGCGGGGCTCCGATTCCTCGAATCGGAGCCCCGCCTGAACCGAAGCGATCCCTGTTACTCAGCCCAGATCACGAAGGTGAATACCTTCCTGCCCGCACCAAGGTCCCGCTCGTAAACAATGGGGCGGCCCCTGGCGAAGCTGACTGCCCGACCCCACTCCGCCTGATTCTCCGTGTCGATGTCGACATCAGCCGCCGCGTTGGAAGGCAGGCCGGCCGCGATCGTGGTGGTGGCATCGAGATGAGAATAGATGCTTACCAACTGGTCGTAGTCGTGTTGATTCGGGGTTCCCTGGTTGCTCGGGTCATTGGAATAATCCATGCAGGTGCCGCGGCCGCAGGCATCGAGCAACTTGGGATTGCCGAAGACCTCATCCTGGTGGCCCAGTCCGAAGCAATGACCGACTTCCTGCTCCATGACCAATCTGCGCCACGCCGGCGTGTTGTACTGGGGCTGGTCGAAATAGTAGTCGTTGACCTTCACCGTGCCTTGCGTGATGTGGTCGCCGCTGGCCCAGATGGAGGCGAGCCCGAGCCAGCCATTGCCGCCGTAGGAAGCATTGCACACCTGGATGGTCCCGCTCTTTGCAGTGCATCGGCGCACGTTTCCCGAGCTGCCCGGCACGATGGTCGTGCGGACGGGGTTCAGGGAGTTGTTGCACGCGCCGGATGTCAGGGCCCAGTCGGTGTTCGCGTTGGCAAGGTAGGGATCCCACGCCGAGGTGACGTTGTCCCCCATCTGGATGGTGAAGGGATTGGCGGTGCGAGCCCAGTGGTAGTTGGCCCACGGGTGATTGGCGTAGGCCGGCTCGGTGGAGACAACCGCAAGTCCAAAGACGGCAGACACAACAAGAAATTGATTGAGGCGCTTCATGGGGGATCTCCGTGTCTGAACTGCTCCAAAGGCGGATTCCCCGGCGGGTGCCGGGAAGGCCGCCTGAAAGGACACTTCCCTTTCTACCACGAGCGTTTCACTGCCGACGGACCTCGAGCCAGGCCCCTCCTGATCAGGCGCGGAGAGTTCCAGCCGCCCACGGACAAGATGACGGGTGGAGGGGATTTGATTCCGAGCCTGACGTATTCTTGGCTTGACTTCGAGTGCGGATGATTAGAACGCAACCTGCGACCCGATGACAAGTCACAATTTGGGGTCCCGTCCAACCAGGCGGGCTCCAATGGCGCGCGTCACGTGAGGCAGAACGCCCACAATCCGGTTCCTTCCTCGACTTCGTGATGGCACAATCGCCGGAACATGGTCCGCCCTGCCTACGACGAGTTCGTCCGCCTCAGCGCCGCCGGCCTCGCCGTGCCGGTCTACCGCGAGATCTTCGCGGACTACGACACCCCTGTTTCCGCCTTCAGCAAGATCGACGACGGCCGCTCCGCCTTCCTCCTGGAATCGGTCGAGGGCGGCGAGCAGTGGGGGCGGTACTCGTTCCTCGGCTCCCGTCCCGAGGCCGTCTTCCGAGCCCACCACGGCAAGTTGACACTCGAGCAAGGCGGCGTCGTGACGACGCTCGAAGGCACCGACCCCTTCGCTGCGCTCGACCAGCTCATCGACGAGCGGCGCGCGGTCGACCTGCCCGGCCTGCCGCGCTTCGCGGGCGGCGCAGTCGGTTTCTTCTCCTACGACGCCGTGCGCCATCTCGAGCGCCTGCCCTCGACGCTGCCCGACGATCTCGACGTGCCGGACGCCGTGTTCCACTTCACGGATGTGCACGTGATCTTCGACCAGCACCGCCACACCATGCAGGTCGTCACCCATGCCCGTCCCTCAAAGGACGTGCGGCAGGCGTACGACGACGCGGTCGCGCGCGTCGACGCCGAGATTGCGCGCCTGACCGGACCGGCGCAGCGCGCGCCCTCGAAGGGCGGCGAGGGCTTGACCGGCCCCGCCTCGACCACGCTCGCGCGCGAACGCTTCGAGGCCGCGGTCGAGCGCGCGAAGGAATACATCCGGGCCGGCGATATCTTCCAGGTGGTGCTCTCGCACCGGCTCTCGGCCGAGGTCTCGATCCAGCCCTTCGACGCCTATCGCGCGCTGCGGGTCGTCAACCCGTCGCCCTACATGTATTTCCTCAGGCTGGGGGAGCACGTCGTGGCCGGCAGCTCGCCCGAGGTGCTGGTCCGCCGGGAGGGCACGCGCGTGGACGTGCGGCCCATCGCGGGCACCCGGCCCCGGGGCGACACTCCCGAAGAGGATCGCCGCCTCGAGGCCGAACTCCTCAAGGATGAGAAGGAGTGCGCCGAGCACATCATGCTGGTCGATCTCGGCCGCAATGACGTCGGCCGGGTCGCCGAGTTCGGCAGCGTGCAGACGACCGAGCGGCTGACGGTCGAGCGCTACGCGCGCGTGATGCACCTGGTGTCGCACGTGGTCGGACGCCTCCCCGAGGGCACGCGCTCGATGGACGTGGTGCGCGCCTGCTTCCCGGCCGGCACGGTCAGCGGCTCGCCCAAGATTCGCGCCATGGAGATCATCGAGGAACTGGAGGCCCACAAG
>JBKJOC010000485.1:0-5851 GCA_046595725.1 Candidatus Eiseniibacteriota bacterium | reverse complement strand
GTCCTGCTGGTGTTCATCCTGCTCGGCCACTGGCTGGAAATGCGTGCCCGTGCCGGCGCGTCGTCCGCAATCAAGGCGTTGATGAATCTCACTCCTGCAATGGCCTCCGTGATTCGCAACGGAGTCGAGGTCGAGGTCGCGACGGCGGAGGTGTTGGCGGGGGAAGTCGTCGTGATCCGACCGGGGAACAAGATTCCCGTCGACGGCACGGTCGAGACCGGCGAATCCCTGGTCGACGAGTCCATGCTCACCGGGGAGTCGATGCCGGTTCAGAAGGGTCCGGGCGCGACGGTGATCGGTGCGACCATCAACAAGAGCGGCAGCTTTCGCTACAAGGCGACGAAGGTCGGGGCTGACACGGCGCTGGCACAGATCGTGAAACTGGTTCAGGAAGCTCAGAACTCCAAGGCGCCGGCGCAACTCCTGGCGGACAAGGCCGCGCAATGGCTGGTGATCGCTGCGATCGTCATCGGTCTCGCAACCTTTGCGGTGTGGTTCTGGTGGATGGGACAGCCGCTGCTATTCGCCGTCACGATGACCATCACGGTGTTCGTGATCGCATGTCCGGATGCGCTGGGATTGGCCACCCCGATGGCGGTGATGGTGGGAACGGGCCTCGGCGCGGTGAACGGCATTCTGTTCAAGAACGCCTCGGCGCTCGAGGACGCCACCAAGCTCGATGTCATCGTCTTCGACAAGACGGGGACACTCACCGTCGGCCAGCCGGAGGTGGTGGATCTCGTGACTGCGGACGGCGTGACGGAGGATGTGTTGCTGTCGGCCGCTGCGGCCGTCGAGCAGGGATCGGACCATCCCCTGGCCCAGGCGATCCTGCGCCGGGCGGTGAAACTCACTGTCGCCGCGCCGACAGGATTCGAGAGCCTCGACGGCAGGGGCGCCAGGGCTGAAACCGCCGGCGGAACGGTATTCCTTGGCAACCGCCTGCTGATGGACACGCAGAAGATCGCTCTTGGACCCCTGGAAGCCGACGCCGCGCGTCTCCAGGGGGACGGGCGCACCGTCGTGCATGTGTCCCAGGCCGCTCGCTTGATCGGACTCATCGCCATCGCAGATGCAATCAGGCCAACCTCGAGGGCGGCGATTGCCAAGCTGCGCGAACGCAGTATCGAAGTCGTGATGCTGACCGGCGACAACGCGGCCACCGCCAAGCGCATTGCCAAGGATCTCGGAATCGACAGCGTTCTGGCCGACGTGTTGCCGGGACAGAAGGCCGAGAAGTTGAAGGAACTGCAGGCCAGCGGTAAAAAGGTGGGAATGGTGGGCGATGGGGTCAACGACGCACCGGCGCTGACGCAGGCGAACGTGGGGTTCGCCATCGGCGCCGGCACCGACGTCGCGATGGAGAGCGCCGACGTGGTGCTCATGAAGAGTGACCCCTATGACGTCGTCGCCGCGATCGAACTGTCGCGCGCCACCCTTCGGAAAATGCACCAGAATCTGTGGTGGGCGGTAGGCTACAACGTGCTCGCGTTCCCGCTTGCCGCGGGTGTCCTGTTTCCCTTCGTGCTGAGCCCCGAGGTCGCGGCCCTGTCGATGTCCGGAAGTACCCTCGTGGTGGCGATCAATGCCCTGCTGCTGAAGCGCACCAGGCTGTCCAGCAACCGGCAAGCTGGCTTGCCATCGGTATCCGCAAAGCCTGCAGCCGCGTGAAGGCAGGAGAAAGCGCGATGAATCACAATCAACCAATCACCGGTGCCGACCTGGACAAGCTTCAACGCGATTCGTTCAACTACTTCCTGCACGAAGCGAATCCCGACACGGGGCTGGTGATCGACAAGACTGCTCCGGACTGGCCGGCGAGCATCGCCGCCACAGGACTCGCGCTGGCGTCCTATCCGATCGGAGTCGAGCGCGGCTACGTATCGCGTGCCGCCGCAGTCGAGCGAACTCTCAAGACGCTGCGTTTCCTCTGGAACAGCCCGCAGGGACCGGGGCCGGACACCACCGGATACAACGGCTTCTATTATCATTTCCTCGACATGCAGACCGGTCGGCGCGCCTGGAAGTGCGAGCTGTCGACGGTGGACAGCACGTTTCTGTTGGCCGGCGCATTGACGGCGGGGCTCTACTTCGAGGCGGATACGCCCGACGAGCGGGAGATCCGTTCCCTGGCGGATGCGCTCTATCGTCGCGCCGATTGGCAGTGGGCGCAAGCCGGGGGCGCGACCGTGACCCACGGATGGACGCCAGAAAATGGCTTTCTCAAGTACCGATGGGAAGGCTATGACGAGGCACTTCTGCTCTATGTGCTTGGTCTCGGCTCGCCAACCCACCCGCTGGGGGAGAACAGCTACACAGCATGGTGCTCCACTTACAGGTGGGAGCGTATCTACGGGCAGGAACTTCTCTATGCCGGACCGTTGTTCACCCACCAGCTCTCGCATATCTGGATCGACTTTCGCGGGCTTCAAGATGCATTCATGCGTGACAAAGGCATCGACTACTTCGAGAACAGTCGCCGCGCTACTTACGTGCAGCAGGAGTACGCGATCGACAACCCCCTCAAGTTCGAGGCCTACAGCCGCGATTGCTGGGGAATCACCGCCAGCGAAGGCCCGGGTCCAAGGACCGTCTCCCTCAACGGCATCGAGAGGAGGTTCTTCGACTACGTGGGGCGGGGTGTGCCGTTTGGCCCGGACGATGGGACCATCGCACCGTGGGCCGTGGCAGCATCGCTGCCGTTCGCACCCGAGATCGTGTTGCCCGCGCTCGGCTACTGCATCCACGAGGCAAAACTGGCGGAGTCGAACCCATACGGATTCAAGGCGTCGTTCAATCCCACTTTTCCGGAGAGGGCTGGCAATGCCTACGCCTGGGTATCGCCCTGGCACTTCGGCCTGAACCAGGGCCCGATCATTCTGATGATCGAGAACTTTCGCACGGGCTTGCCGTGGCGATTGAATCGAAGCTGCCCTTACATCGTGAGGGGCCTGCGGCGGGCGGGGTTCAGCGGTGGCTGGCTCTGAGGTCACCGGCCGGATGAGGGTGCGGAGAAGCGGCGCTTCGATCGACCGCCAGCCCTCGGCCGGCGTCCCACCCGGGACCATGGCGGCGCTGATGTTGGCCGTCTTCACCGTATCGATGGGCTACGGCGTCGTGCTGCCACTGCTGCCCGATCGGATCGAGCAATTGATCGGGCCGGGAGCCGAGGCAGTCCAGGTCTCCAGGCATGTCGGGCTCATCACCGGGATCTACACGCTGGCAGTGTTCCTCTTTGCGCCAACCTGGGGCCGCATCTCGGACCGGCGTGGTCGCCGCGGCGTTCTGATCGTCGGGCTCGTCGGGTTCGGTGCGACTATGCTCGCACTTTCGTCGGTCCACGCTCTGTGGGCCGTCTACCTGGAGCGATTCGTCAGCGGGATGTTCGCCGCCGCCGTCACGCCGGTCGCGTTGGCGGCCATCGGTGATCTCGCAGCGACGGAACAGGCTCGTGCCCGCCGTCTTACATTCATCAGCCTCTCGGGGGTGTCGGGTTTTCTGCTCGGGCCCATGCTCGGCGTCTTCATTGCCCGCTCCGCCGTCCAATTCCCTGCGATCGGCCAGGCCGGCGGATCTTTGGGTATTCCGCTCGCTGCAACCGCGCTCCTTGCGCTGGCCGCGGCGCTGGCCGTCGGCCTCGCGGTCCCTCGCGCGACCCTTGGTGGGGATGCCGTTCGGAAGAGCGCGACTTTGGCGCGCGCAATGCCCGCGTGGGTCCTTCCCGCCCTGTTAGCCCTCACTTTCATCGCGTCCGCAGGTGTCGGTGTCTTTGAAGTAGGGCTTGCGCTGCGCAGCAGGCAGGAGCTTGGCCTGACCCCGTATCAGATTGCGCTGATGTTCAGCGAATGCAGCCTGGTCATGTTCGTGGCGCAGGCGATCGTGTTCTCGCCCGTGATGAAACCCCGGGCCACCCGCTGGATGATTCCGCCGGCGCTCGCCGGGCTCACAGCCGGCTTGATCCTTGTGCCACGGGCTTCCGAGTTCAACTTGATGCTGATCGTGGTCGGCACCATCGCGGCGAGCGCTGGCATCCTGTCGCCTGTCCTGACCTACTGGATCTCGAGCCTGGCCGGAAACGCCCAGGGAGCGGAACTCGGTAAACAGACGGCAGCGGCAAGCCTGGGTGCCGCCCTCGGCTCGGTTGCCGGAGGCCTCCTCCTGGATGTCGCCGCTCTGCCTGGGGCCTCGTTTCTCCTCACCGCGGGCCTCGCGGCGGGCGGCTTCATTCTCAGCTTGAAACTTCCGCGCATGTTGGGCGCGCTCGTTCTGCGGTGACTTCCGGCATTGGCATCCCGGCACTTCGCATCGAAACTCAGCGAGAGGTCCGACGCGCTCTCCAGCGGCGGACGAGCTTTGAGACTTCGATCAACGTAACGGGGCCGAGCGCAACTAGCAGCGTCAGCGCACAGTCGCTGGCCGAAAGCGGGCCAATGTCAAACACTGCCCGCGCTGCCGGGATGTAATGGATCCCGAGTTGCATGACGACCGAAAAAACAACCACACCCAGCAGTCGCAGATTGGTGAATGCACCCACCTCCCAAAACACGCGCGTCGTGCTCCGCGCGGCAAACGCCCGGAACAACTCGCCGAAGACGAGCGTCGAGAAGGCGAGATTGCGCGCTTCCGCCAGATCGCGCACGTTCAGCGCCCAGAGAAAGACGCCCAGGGTTGCGGTCGCCTGGAGTAGGCCCGTAGTGATGATAAAGCTCCACTCCGCGCGGCCGAGCATCGGTTCCTCGGGATTCCGCGGTGGCCGCTGGAGGACATCGGCCTCCGGTGGATCGACCACCAGCGCCAGTGCAGGGAGCCCATCGGTGACGACGTTGATCCAGAGCAGATGGAGGGGGAGCAAGGGCAGCGGCAGTCCGCCAAGCGCCGCCACGAGCATCACTGTGAGCTCCGCCGTGTTGCCTGACAACAGGTAGACCAGGGTCTTCCTGATGTTGTCGAAGATTCCGCGACCCTCGCGGACGGCAGCGACGATGCTCGCGAAGTTGTCGTCGGCCAGCACCATGTCGGAGGCTTCCCGTGTGACGGCGGTGCCCGTCTGCCCCATGGCTATGCCGATGTGGGCCTCACGAAGTGCCGGGGCGTCGTTGACGCCGTCTCCGGTCATTGCCACGATGGCCCCGCGCCCCTTCCAGGCGCGCACGATGCGAATCTTGTCCTCCGGTGTGGCTCGCGAATGCACCCGGTCTTCCGGCGACTCGGAGTTCGCCACGATCCCCAACTCCCGCGCGATCGCCTGGGCGGTCACGGGGTGGTCCCCGGTGATCATCACCGTCGTGATGCCCGCGGCGCGCGCGGCAGACACGGCCTCGATTGCCTCCGCGCGTGGCGGGTCGGCGATGCCGATCAGGCCAAGCAGGTTGGCACGGACGTTCGGGCCGGTGGGCGCGACCGCGACTGCGAGGACGCGCAGTCCGCGCTCCGCCAACTGGGAATTCGCCTTCGAGGCCTGATCCATGCCTGACACGCACATGGGGAGGATGCTCTCAACGGCTCCCTTGATGTAGACCTGGCCATCGGCGCGTTCGACCGACATCCGCTTGGACACGGAGTCGAACGGGATCTCCACGACGCGGGGATTGGTGGACTCGATCTCGTCCCGGTGAATCCCGCGCTCGGCAGCCGCGATCAGGATCGCGATCTCGGTGGGATCACCGACGCCGCCAAGGCCATCAGGCCCGACTTCGGCATCACTGCAGGAGGCTCCCGCCAACAACAGTTTGGTGTGGTCACCGCCCCAGAGTTCGCGCACTCGCATGACGCCGGTCGTGAGCGTGCCTGTCTTGTCCGTGCAGATCACGGTCGCACACCCGAGCGTCTCGACCGCCGGCAGCCTGCGGAC
>JBKJOC010000455.1:0-3032 GCA_046595725.1 Candidatus Eiseniibacteriota bacterium | reverse complement strand
CGCGCACGTTCGGCCGCCCGCCGGGAGCGCTCCGCCACGCCGCGCAGCACGCACAGTCGCGCGCGCGGGCGTCCGGCGAGGCGCCGCTCGAGCTGCGACTGCCGTTCGCCGCGCCGTACGATTTCGAGGGCATGCTGTCGTATCGCGCTTCGCGGGCGATCCCCGGCGTCGAGACCGTCGCTGCCGGCGGCTATTGGCGCAGCATCGCGACGGCCTCGGGGGCCGGCGTCCTCGCGGTCACCCGCGCCGACGATCGTGCGCTCAAGCTGTCGCTGTGGCTGCCGGGGACGCCCGACCTCTACCCGCTGGTCGAGCGCGCGCGACGCATGCTCGACCTCGACGCCGACACGGCGGCGATCGGCGCGCACCTCTCGAAGGATCGCGCGCTCGCACGCCATGTCGCGCTGCGGCCGGGGTTGCGCGTCCCCGCAGCGTGGGATCCGTTCGAACTGGCGGTGCGCGCGGTGCTCGGGCAGCAGGTGAGCGTGCGCGCGGCGACGACGCTCGCCGGCCGCCTGGTCGAACGCCTCGGCACGCCGCATCCCGTCGGCGAGCCGCATGGGGTGCCGCGGCTTTTCCCGACGGCGACCAAGGTTTCGGCGGCGGGGGAGAACGGCCTGGCGAGCCTCGGCATGCCGGGCGCGCGGGCGCGCGGGCTCGCGGCCCTTGCGCGCGCGGTCGCCGACGGCGCGGTGTCGCTGGCGCCGGCCCAAGACCTCGAGAGCGCGGTGCGCGCGCTTTGCGCCGTGCCCGGCATCGGGCCGTGGACGGCGCACTACGTTGCGCTCCGGGGGCTGGGCGAACCTGACGCGTTTCCGGCCAGCGACCTCGGCCTGCGCAAGGCACTGGCCACGCGCGGCAATCCGCCATTATCCGAAGCCGCGTTGCTCGCGCACGCCGAGCGCTGGCGCCCGTGGCGGGGCTACGCCGCGATCCACCTCTGGTCCTCGCTCGCTTGAACCTGGTCCGGCACGCGCTGCTCTCGGCGCTGCGCGCGTATCGCAGGCTGTTGTTCATCGTGGCGCCCGTCTACGCCGGGATCATTCTCCTGAGTCACACGCCCGTGCTGCCCTGGATCGCCGCGCAGATGGCGCCGGCGATGGGCGCGTTCGGTCTTCCGGGCGCAACCGCGATCGTGCTGGTGCTCGGAGCCACCATCAACATCTATGCCGCGATCGCGGCTTGCGCGGGGCTCGCGATCTCGCCAGGCCACGCCACCACGCTCGCGCTCATGCTGGGTTTCACGCACAACCTGCTGGTCGAGAGCGCGCTGCTGGTCAAGCTCTCGCGCCGCGCCTGGCTGTGGATCACGATCCGGATCGCCGCCGGGGTGATCGCGGGTTTGGTGTTCGGGCCGATCTTCGCGCTGGCGTGGCCGGGAGCCTCGACGCTCGCCGCCACGGGAACAGCGGCCCCGGTTCACACCGTCGCGCAGGATCTCCTTGTGGGCGGCCTCACCTCCTTGATGCAGCTCTTCCTCATCCTCTTCCCGATCGTATTCCTGCTCGAGATCCTGCAAGGCGTGGGCGCCCTGGCGAAGCTGCGGCGGCCACTCAAGCCATTGCTGCACGCGCTCGGGCTCGAGCAGCGCGCATCCGAAGCTCTGCTCGCGGGACTGTTCTTCGGGCTGGTCTATGGGGCGGGCGTGATCCTCAACCGGATCCAGGAGGAGGGGCTGGAGGAGGACCAGGTCGGGCGGATCTGCCTCGTGCTGGTCCTGTGTCACGCCATCGTCGAGGACACGCTGCTGTTCATGGCGGTCCACGCCGTGCTCTGGCCCGTCGTCGTGCTTCGGATCGCCGCCGCGGTCGCCGGATTGCTCGTGCTGCGGCTCACTTCGCGGCCGCTCAGGCGTGCAGCCTCTTGACAGAACGCGCCTTATGCGGTTTTCTCTCGCTGCGCGCCCGATGCGCCGGCCTTCCCAGGCCACGCACCCGGCTTGCACCGTGGGCGATTAGCTCAGCTGGCTAGAGTACCTGCTTGACATGCAGGGGGTCACTGGTTCAAGTCCAGTATCGCCCACCACTTAACCTTCAAGTCTCAAGGACTTTCTCGCTTCGCGACGGGCGCCGTGACTGCGGCGCCCGGTTTCGTAAGCGGGCCAGGAGAACGCCGTGATCGAGATCCCGGATTACGACCCCAACGAGGCCGTAGTCGATGAGGTGGACGCCCAGGGGCGGCCGCCGCTCTCGACGTTGCGCCACTCGGCGTCTCACATCATGGCGGCCGCGATCAAGCGCCTGTACCCGAAAGCCCACCTCGGAATCGGCCCCGCGATCGAGGACGGCTTCTATTACGACATCGACCTGCCGCGCCCCTTCACCCCGGACGACCTCGCCGCGATCGAGGCCGAGATGGCGAAGATCATTGCGGCCGATGAGCCGTTCGTGAAGAGGATGTGGACCTCGGACGACGCGATCGCCCACTTCGCCGGGCAGGGGGAACGCTTCAAGGTCGAGATCATCGAGGACCTGAAGAAGATCGGGGTCACCGAGGTGTCGAGCTTCGAGAATGGCGACTTCCTCGACCTCTGTCGCGGCCCGCACGTCAAGTCGACCAGGCAGATCGGCGCCTACAAGCTGCTCTCGATCGCCGGCGCGTACTGGCGCGGCAGCGAGAAGAACCAGCAGCTCCAGCGCATCTACGGCACTGCGTGGCACACCCGCGCCGAGCTCAAGGACTACCTCCACCGCCTGGCCGAGGCGGAGAAACGCGATCACCGGAAGCTCGGGCGTGCGCTCGACCTCTTCAGTTCGCACGAGGATGTGGGCGCGGGGCTGGTGTTCTGGCATCCCAAGCTCGGCATGGTGCGTCACCTGATCGAGAGCTACTGGCGAGACGAGCACCTGAAGCGCGGCTACGACTTCGTCTACACGCCGCACATCGCATCCGAGCGGCTCTATACCACCTCGGGGCACCTGCAGAACTACGCCGACCTCATGTACTCGCCGATGGACATCGACGGCATGCCCTATCGCGTCAAGCCGATGAACTGTCCCGGTCACATCAAGATCTTCCAGTCGCGGCAGCAC
>JBKJOC010000030.1:0-8255 GCA_046595725.1 Candidatus Eiseniibacteriota bacterium | reverse complement strand
GATGCTGATCATCGCCGACGAGCCGGTGTCCGCGCTCGACGTCTCGATCCAGGCGCAGATCCTGAACCTCCTGGGCGACCTCAAGAAGGACCTCGGGCTGACCTACATCTTCATCGCACACGACCTGGCGGTGGTCGAGCACATCTCCGACCGCGTGGCCGTGATGTATTTGGGCCGCATCGTCGAACTGGCCGGGTCGCTCGCCCTCTACGCCCAGCCGCGCCATCCCTACACCAAGGCGCTGCTGTCGGCGATCCCGGTCGCCGAGCCCTCGCGCAAGCGGGACCGCATCGTCTTGACGGGCGACGTGCCGAGCCCGGCGAAGCCGCCTTCGGGCTGCCCGTTTCATCCCCGCTGCTTCATGGCGCGCGAGCGCTGCTCGGTCGACGTTCCGGCACTGCGCGAGATCACGCCCGGACACTGGTCGGCCTGTCACTACGCCGAGGAAGTTCCCGCGGGACGCGTCTAGCGCCATGGCTGCCCGCGTCCCGCAGCGCCCCGCCCGGAAGGGGCCGCTGGTGCTCGCCGTGCTGGATGGTTTCGGGCTCGCGCCCAAGGGTCCCCACAACGCCATCACCCTCGCCCGCGCCCCGCACTGGAATGCCTGGTGGGACTCCGCGCTGCGCACCCGGCTCTCCGCCTCCGGCGAGGACGTCGGCCTGCCCGATCGGCTGATGGGCAACTCGGAGGTCGGCCACTTGAACCTGGGCGCGGGCCGCGTCGTCAACCAGCCCATCGCGCGGATCACCAAGGCGATCCGTGACGCGTCGTTCCTCTCGAACGAGGCGCTGGTGTCGGCGTTCGCGCATGCCCGGAGGCGCGGCAGCGCACTCCACCTGCTCGGACTCGTTTCCGACGGCGGCGTCCACTCTCACCTGGACCATGTGCGCGGGATCCTCGCGCTCGCCCGGCAGGAGGGAGTGACGCGTGTCTTCGTCCACGCATTCCTTGACGGTCGTGACACGCCGCCGACCTCGGCCCGCGACTACCTTGCGCGCCTCGAGCGCATGCTGGCCGAAGCCGGAGTCGGGCGCATCGCCACCGTCAGCGGCCGCTACTATGCGATGGACCGGGACCAACGGTGGGATCGTGTCGAACTGGCGTGGCGGGCGCTCGTGCTGGGAGAGGGCGCGCGTGCGCCGTCCGCAGCGGCGGCGGTCGAGACTGCCTACGCGAAAGGGACCACCGACGAGTTCGTGCTGCCGACCGTGCTCGGCGACGCGGGCGGACCGTTCGCGCGCATCGAGAGCGGCGACGCGATCATCCACATGAACTTCCGCCCGGACCGGGCGCGCGAGTTGACCCGCGCCCTGACCGATCCGGACTTCACGGGCTTCACGCGGCCGCGCATGCCGCAGGACCTCTCGATGGTCTGCATGACACGCTACGACGAGTCGCTGCCGTTGCCGGTTGCGTTCCCGCCCGAGGAGATCCTCGACACGCTCGGGGACCTCTACGCGCAGCGGGGACTCGCTCAACTTCGCCTCGCCGAGACCGAGAAGTACGCGCACGTGACCTACTTCTTCTCCGGCGGCCGCGAGGCAAAGCTGCCGGGCGAGCAGCGTTGCCTCGTCCCCTCGCCCCGGGTGGCGACCTACGACCTCGAGCCCGCCATGAGCGCGCGCGCGGTGACCGACGAACTGGTGCGCCGGCTCGCCGCGGACGCGCCCGATCTCGTGGTGCTCAACTACGCGAACGCCGACATGGTGGGCCACACGGGCTTCCTGCCCGCCACCGTGCGCGCGATCGAGGTGCTCGATGAGTGCCTCCCGAGGGTCGAGGCGGCGGTCAGGGAGCGCGGCGGCCTGCTCGCAATCACGTCCGATCACGGCAACGCCGAGGAGATGTGGGACGACGCGCGCCAGGAGCCCCACACCGCCCACACCACGAACCCGGTGCCGCTCGTGCTGCTGGGGGAGGGGTTGGGCGGCATGAAGCTCGAGGAGGGGATCCTCGCCGACGTCGCGCCGACGCTGCTCGCGCTGGTCGGGATGCCGCTGCCTGCCGCGATGACGGGGCGCTCACTCCTCAGACGCTAGCGGTTGGGGGAATTCCCACCGCCCCTTCGCCGATTCCCCCAGGGATGAAACACGCCCGACCCTCGCCCTTTAACGGCACGATGCAGCCTGCCCGCTGCCGCTCATCACGCAATCCCGCCGACCGGGGCCGCGCACCCCATTGACAACGGCTTCGCGGCTTTGGGCCGCGCAGGATGCGGCGTGCCGCATTCGGGATGGAGGTAGAGATGCCATGGCACACGGGTTGCAAGGGGATACGACCGAGGCCGCCACGAAGGCGCCGACAGAGTTCAGGACGGACGAAGTCCACTGTCGTGACCGTGTTTGACCGGGTCGTGATACTGATCCACTTGACCCCAAGGAGTTTCTCGAACCTGGCACACGGCGCAATGCGGCGGACTTCTCCCTTGTGACGGCGGCCCCCCCAAAGGGCCGCCGTTTTCAATGCGCGCAATCCTCCCGCGCGCGGGTGCCTCATGCTCCGTAATCCTAACATTGACACGCTTTTCCCCGTTTGTTAGCGTCCCAGCGACTTCGCCCGGACCGGTCCCGGCTTCCCGCCGATCCTTCACCCCGGGCCGGGAGGACCGTTGGCGCGACAGGCATTGGGCATGATCGAAACGCGCGGCTGGATCGCCTTGATCGAAGCCGCGGACGCGATGGCCAAGGCCGCCGCGGTCGAGCTCACCCGCTGGTCCAACGTCGATGCAGGGATGGTGACGATTCAGGCCCGGGGCGATGTCGCCGCGGTCGAGGCCGCCGTCGAAGCCGGCGTGCGCGCCGCGCAGCGGGTCGGCGCCGTCGTCACGTCGCATGTCATCCCGATGCCGTATGACTCGGTGAACACGGCGATCCTCGAACGCTGACGCGCAGAACCCACAAGGAGAGACGATGGAAGACGCTCTGGGCTTGATCGAAACCCGCGGGTTCGTCGCGATGGTCGAAGCTTCCGACGCCATGGTCAAGGCGGCGAAGGTGCGGCTGGTCGGCTACGAGAAGATCGGCGGCGGCTACGTGACCACGATTGTGCGAGGCGACGTCGCCGCCGTGCGCGCGGCCACCGAGGCCGGCCAGGCCGCCGCGACGCGCGTCGGAGAAGTCATCGCCGTGCACGTCATCCCGCGCCCGCACCCCATGCTCGAAGACGTCCTGCCCATCGGCAAGACCGAAGCCGTCGCGAGGAAGTAGGCGGATGATCCTCGGCCAGGTCGTCGGCACGGTGGTCTCGACCCGCAAGGACTCGGGATTGTCCGGGCTCAAGCTGCTCGTGATCCGTGAACTCGACGATGCCTTGAAGCCGACCGGGCAGCTCGTGGTCTCCGCCGACGCGGTCGGCGCCGGCCGCGATGAGGTGGTCCTGGTCGCCGCCGGATCTTCGGCGCGCCTGACCGAGGCGACGCGCGAGAAGCCGGTCGACTCGGTGATCGTCGGCATCGTCGATTCGGTGGAGGAGAACGGCAGGAACGTCTACGAGAAGAGCGCGCCCAGCGGAGCGCACGCTTGAGCCCGGCGCTCTCCACGCGGGCGCGCGGCCAGTCCATGTCTTCCGCCGCCACGCGCCCGACGGCGCTCGGCGCCTTCGAACTCGCCACCATTTCCGCCGGCGTGCTGGTCGCCGACCAGGTCGCCAAGACCGCGGCGGTCGAGATGCTGTTCGCCGAGCCGGTCTCGCCGGGCAAGTTCGTCGTGGTGTTCGGCGGCTCGGTGGGGGAGGTCAACGCCTCCTTCCGCCGCGGCGCCGAGGTCGCCGGCTCCGCGCTGCTCGACCAACTGTTGCTGTCGTCGTGCCATCCCGACGTATTTGCCGCGCTCGAGGGCCATGCCCAGGGCCCGAGCGGCGAGGCGCTGGGCGTGATCGAGACCGATGCCGTGCCGGCAACGCTGCTGGCCGCCGACAAGGCGGTCAAGACCGCGCCGGTCAAGCTGCGCGTCATCCGCCTCGCGAACGGACTCGGGGGCAAGGGCTTCGTGTTCCTGGACGGCACCCTCGGCGACGTCAACGCCGCGGTCGCCGCCGCGCGGGCGGTGGCGGGGCCGCGGCTGGTGGACGCGACGGTGATCGCGCGCCTCGCCGAAGCCGTGCGCGACCGGCTGTACTGAGCGCGGCCGCCCGATGGAATACGGCGAGGTCATCGGCACCGTGGTCGCCACGCGCAAGGTTCCGGCATGGAGCGGCCAGCGGCTGCTCTTCGTCCAGCCGATCGATGCCGGTGGTGCGCCCAAAGGACGCAAGCTGGTCGCGCTCGACGTGACGAGCGCCGCGCCCGGCCAGCGCGTGTTCTTCGTGCGCGGACGCGAGGCGGCGCACGCGCTGGAAGACACGTTCAATCCCGCCGACGCCGCGATCGTCGCCCAGGTCGACCGACTCGAGGGTCCCGTGGCGGAGCGCCCGTGAGAATCGGGCGCGTCGTCGGCAACGTACTCGCCACGGTCAAGCACGAGGCGCTGTTCGCGCAGCGGCTGCTGCTGGTCGAGGCCGAGGCGCCGGACGGGACGCTCGACGGCCGCCCGCGCCTGGCGCTCGACTCGGTCGACGCCGGCGAGGGCGACCGCGTCCTGGTGGTGGACGAAGGCAACGCGGCGGCACAGGTCCTGACGCGCGGACGCGGCCCGGTGCGCACGGTCATCGTCGGGATCGTGGACGAAGTCGAGTTCTTCCATCCACCCGCGCTCGGGTCCCGCCAAAAGGCGCCGGATGCGATGAAGCCACAGCACAGGAGACGGGCATGACCAAAGCGGACCTGGTCGAAGAAATCGCCTCGCGGACGGGTGTTTCCAAGAATCACACCGCTTTGATCGTGGACGACCTCCTCGACGCCGTCTGTCGCGCGCTGTCGGAGGGAAGCCATCTCGAGATTCGCGGTTTCGGCACCTTCAAGGTGCGGGAACGTCGAGCCCGTCGCGCGCGTAATCCGCGCAGCGGGGAGGAGGTCATGGTGCCGGCGAAGCTCGTGCCGGTGTTCAAGCCCTCCAAGGAACTGAAGGCCCACATCGCCTCGGGCAGCCCCGAGGTTCCGCCGTCGTCTTGACCAGGGAAAGGAGCAAGTTCATTGGGTTCGGGCAAGAAGCGTAAGCGCAAGAAGATCGCCACGCACAAGCGCAAGAAGCGCCTGCGCAAGAATCGCCACAAGAAGAAGAACGTCTGATGCCCGGATCGCGGCGCGCTCAGGCTGCGCGCCCGATCCAGGGCGAAGGCCCCCCGCGCGAACGGAATCCGCGCGCGCGCGAATCGCGGGGCGAGCGCCACCTGGGTCACGTCGAATGGTTCAAGAGCCGGCCGTACTTCGTGCCCGCGCGCCGGATCCGCCTTGGACGCCGTCCGCTCGGGCTGCCCAAGGGCATCTCGGTCGAGCCGGGCGACCTGGTCGTGGCCGAATTCTTCCCTGATCGCGAGGAAGCGGTCCTGGTCGAGGTCTTCGGGTCGGAGGATGATCCCCGCCTCGACGATCTCGCGGTCGCGTCGCGGCATCGCCTGGCGCGCGGGTTCTCCGATGCCGCCGAGCAGGAGGCGAGCCGCTTCGGTCCGCCGGAGCTCGATGAGAAGACCGGCCGGCTCGACCTGACCGATCGCGTGACGTTCACCATGGACCCGGTGGACGCGCGCGATTTCGACGACGCCCTGTCGTGGCGCCCGCTCGACGGTGGCGGCTGCGAGGTCGGCATCCACATCGCCGACGTGGCGCACTACGTGCGCGAGGGCACCGCGCTCGACGACGAGGCAAAGGAGCGCGCGACCAGCGTCTACCTGGCCGGCGGCGCGATCCCGATGCTGCCGCACGGGCTCTCGAGCGACCTGTGCTCGCTGGTACCGCATGCCGGGCGCTTCACGATGTCGGTGCTCGCCGAGATGGACGCGCGCGGCGGCGTGGCGCGCTACCGCCTCGCCGAGGGTTACATCGTCAGCCGCTCGCGGCTGTCTTACGAGAGCGGCCAGGCGATCCTCGAGGGCGACGCCGAGGCGCGCGCCCAGGTACCCCCCGAGGTCGTACGGGCCCTGTCGGAGCTGGCGGCGATCGCCCAGCGCCTGCGCGACCGGCGCATGCGGAGGGGCGCGCTCGACCTCGACGTGCCGGAGACCAAGGCGGTCGTCGACGACCAGGGCAACCCGGTCGCGATCGTACGTCGGGCCCGGCTGTCGACCATGGAACTGATCGAGGAGTTCATGCTGCTGGCGAACCTCCTGGTGGGCGAGGAGGGCGAGCGCCGCGACGGGCCGTTCCTGTTCCGGGTCCACCCGCCGCCGTCGCTCTCGAAGCTGGCGGCGCTCGAAGCGATGCTGGCCGCGCTCGGCCTGCCCCGCCTCGACGGCAATGGCGGCGTGGCCGAGGCCCTGCAGCGCCTGCTGGCGACGTCGCTCGCGCCCGAGAAGCACCGGCTGCTGCACACGCTGGTTTTGCGAACCCTGGCCCGCGCGTCGTATGCCGAACACGATGCGGGACACTTCGGGCTGGCCGCACGCGGGTATTGCCACTTCACCTCGCCGATCAGGCGCTACCCCGACCTGTTCAATCACCGGCAGGTCAAGGAGTGGCTGGGACACGCCCCGAATCACGGGCGCCGCCAGGCGATCGAGGACGACGTGGCCGCGCTCGCGCTTCACACCAGCGGCCGGGAGCAGACCGCGCAGGAGGCGGAGCGTGAATCGACGCGCGTCAAGGCGCTGCGCTTCATGCTCGACCGGATCGGCGAGGAGCACGAGGGCGTCATCACCGGGGTGGTCCCGGTGGGGGTGTTCGTCGAGCTCGTCGACGTGCCCGTCGACGGATTCCTGCGGGTGGCTTCCTGGGTCGACGATGATTTCACGATGGACGAGGCCGGCGTGCGGCTGACGGGAAAGAGGACCAAGCGGAAGTTCTCGCTCGGCGACCGCCTGACGTTGCGCCTTGCGCGCGTCGACCTGGCCGCGCGTGAACTGGAACTGGCGCTCGAGCGTCCGCCCGGCGCGCGGACCGGGGGCGGCAGGAAAGCGAAACACTTGCGGGATCCGTCCGCCGGACGACGCGGCACCGCGGTCGGCAAGGCGAAGCGCACCGGAAAAGGGAGGAAACGCTGATGGCGAAACGAGGCAGCGATAAGCGGGAGCACCCGCGCGTTGAGGCGCGCCTCGCGATGCAACTCGCGGAAGAGACGCTCGGGGAGGCCCTGGTCACCACGGAGAGCCTCAACATCAGCCGCGGCGGCGTCTACTGCGAGAGTCCAGAATACCTGGCGCCGCTGTCGAAGGTGGCGCTCACCGTCATCCTGCCCGCCATGGGGGCCGCCGAACGCTCGACCATGCTCCGGACCGAGGGCGTGGTCGTGCGCTGCGACGCGCTGCCTTCCTTGCGCGGCCGCAAGCGCTACCAGTTGGCCTGCTGCTTCACGGCGCTCGACGCCAAGGGCCGCGCCGTGCTGGACCAGTTCGTCTCGTGGCGCGCGTTGCGTGGTCGCGCCGCTTCGCTGGCCCGCGCGGTGGCGGGGGCTGGACGCGCGCGGCCGGCGGCCAAGAGCGCCAGGGCAACCCCGCCGAAGGCTGCCGCGCGCAAGGTCGCCAAGCGCGCCGCGGCGCCCAGGAAGGTCGTGCGCGCGCCGAAGCAGGCGGTGGCGAAGACCGTTGTCAAGCGGGCCGCTCCCAAGCGCGCGACCGCGCGCCGCGCCGCGCCCAAGAAGAAGTAGGCCGCGGGTGGCGTTCGATCCGCTCGCGCTGGCCCGGGCGCATGTGCGGGACCTCCCGCCGCTTCGGCCCGGCCCGCCGGTGGACGAACTCGAGCGCCGCTCAGGCATCGGGGCCTTCGCGCAGCTGGCGGCGAACGAGAACGCGCTCGGCCCCTCGCCGCGCGCGCTCGAGGCCATGGCGCGCGCCGCCCTGCAGGGCCATCGCTATCCCGACGGCGGCGGCTTCCACCTCAAGCGCCGGCTCGCCGAGGAGCTCGGCCTCACGCCCGATCACCTGGCGCTCGGCGCCGGTTCGAACGAACTGATCTGGCTCCTGGCCCACCTGTTCGTCGGACCCGGCGACGAGGTGGTCGCATCCCATCCCTCCTTCGTCATGTACGGCGTGTGCGCGCGCGCGTTCGGCGGCAGGTTCGTCCCCGTTCCCGGCGCGGACGGTGGCTTGAGCCACGATCTCGACGCGATGCTGGCCGCGATCGGGCCGCGCACGCGGCTGGTCTTCGTGTGCAATCCCAACAACCCGACCGGCGCGCTGATCGCGCCGGATGCGTTCGACCGCTTCCTCGCGCGCGTCCCGGACCACGT
>JBKJOC010000028.1:0-6123 GCA_046595725.1 Candidatus Eiseniibacteriota bacterium | reverse complement strand
CCAGCGGATCGAAGAACTTGTCCACCACGCGTTCCTTGAGCGGGATGATCGCGTTGTCGGTGATCGTGATGTGCTCGGGGCAGACCTTGGTGCAGCACTTGGTGATGTTGCAGAGCCCGATCCCGTGCGCGGTGCGGAGTTCGCCCAGGCGGTTCTCGACGTCGAGCGGATGCATCTCGAGCGCCGCGACGTGCACGAGGAAGCGCGGCCCCACGAAATCGTCGTGCAAGTGGTGGTCGCGCAGCACGTGGCACACGTCCTGGCACAGGAAGCACTCGATGCACTTGCGGAATTCCTGCACGCGGTCGACGTCCGACTGCGCCATGCGCCAGGTGCCGTCAGGAGCGTCGGGCGGCCTGGGCTTGAACTTCTTGATGCGCTTCTTGACCTCGTAGTTCCACGAGACGTTCGTCACCAGGTCCTTGACCGTGGGGAACGCGCGCATCGGCACCACGCTCACGGGCTTGTCGAGCGGCAGTTCGTTGAGCCGCGTCATGCACATCAGCTTCGGCATGCCGTTGACTTCGGCCGAGCACGACCCGCACTTTCCGGCCTTGCAGTTCCAGCGCACCGCGAGGTCATTCGCCTGGTCAGCCTGGATCTGGTGGATGGCATCGAGCACGACCATTCCCGGAGCCACGCTGGTCGTGTAATCCACCAGCCTGCCGCCGTCGCGATCCCCGCGCCAGACCTGGAACGTGACGCTGCGCTGCGATTCCGTTTCGCCGCCTTTGCTGCTCATGGTCCCGCCTGCTCCTTGATGATCAGCGCCAGCTCGGGCGGCAGCGCGCGGATGGGCTCGCGCGTGAGTTGCATCGCGCCGTCCCCCCCCTTCCGGATGACGATGTTGAACTGTGCCGCCGCGGGATCCTTGTCGGGATAGTCGTCCCGGAAGTGGCCGCCGCGACTTTCCTTGCGGTCGATCGCGGCGCGCGTGACGGCCTCGGAGACGGTCAGCAGGTTCGTCAGGTCGAGCGCGGTGTGCCAGCCCGGATTGTACTCGCGATTTCCCGCGACGCCGACCTGGCAGGCCTGCTCCTTGAGCCGGCCGATGCCCTCGAGCGCGCGCTTCATCTCCTCCTCGGTCCGCACGATGCCGACCAGCTCCTGCATCATCGTCTGCAGGTCCTGTTGCACCTGGTAGGGGCCGCGGCCGTCGGGGGCGGCGCCGCGCTCGAAGGGCTCCACCGCGCGCCGCGCCGCTTCGTCAACCTGCGCCGGGTCGATGGATCCCGCGCTCTGGCTCCGGGCGAAGCTCGCCGCCGACTCGCCCGCGCGCTTGCCGAAGACCAGCAGGTCCGAGAGCGAGTTTCCGCCCAGGCGGTTTGCGCCGTGAAGGCCCGCGGCGCACTCTCCTGCAGCGTAGAGGCCGGGAATGTTGCTGCCCTGGGTGTCGCCGTCGACGCGGATCCCGCCCATGACGTAGTGCGTCGTGGGCCCGACCTCCATCGGCGTGGTCGTGATGTCGAGGTCGGCCAGCTGCTTGAACTGGTGGTACATGCTCGGCAGCTTCCTGATGATGTGGTCGCGCGCGTTGGGCAGTCGGCGCTTGATCCACGCGATGTCGAGGAAGGCGCCGCCGTGCGGGCTGCCGCGGCCTTCCCGAACTTCGCGCACGATGCAGCGCGCGACGTGGTCGCGGGTGAGCAGTTCAGGCGGCCGGCGGGCGTTCTTGTCGCCCTGCGTGTAGCGCCAGCCCTCGTCCTCGTTGTCGGCGGTCTGCGTGCGGTAATTCTCGGGGATGCCCTGGAACATGAAGCGGTCGCCGTCTCGGTTGAGCAGGACGCCGCCTTCGCCGCGCACGCCCTCGGTCACCAGGATGCCGCGCACGCTCGGCGGCCAGATCATCCCCGTGGGGTGGAACTGCACGAACTCCATGTCCTGGAGCGCCGCGCCCGCATCGTAGGCCAGCGCCTGGCCGTCGCCCGTGTATTCCCAGCTGTTGCTCGTGATCGAGAACGCGCGTCCGATGCCGCCGGTCGCCAGCACGATCGCCTTCGCGCGGAACAGGCGAAAGCGGCCGCGCTCGCGGTCGTAGGCGAATGCGCCCGCGATGCGCCCGCCGTCGGTGAACAGGCGGAGCACGGTGCACTCCATGTGCACGTCGATCCCCTGGTGGATGCTGTGGTCCTGGAGCGTCCGGATCATCTCGAGCCCGGTCCGGTCGCCGACGTGCGCCAGCCGCGGGTACTTGTGGCCGCCGAAGTTGCGCTGGAGGATTCGGCCGTCGGGCGTGCGGTCGAACACTGCGCCCCAGGCCTCGAGCTCGCGCACGCGGTCGGGCGCCTCTTTGGCGTGCAGCTCGGCCATGCGCCAGTTGTTGACGTACTGCCCGCCGCGCATGGTGTCGGCGAAGTGGACGCGCCAGTCGTCGCGATCGTCGACGTTCGCCATTGCGGCGGCGACTCCGCCCTCCGCCATCACCGTGTGGGCCTTGCCGAGGAGTGACTTGCACACCAGCCCGACCGAGACGCCGGCCTCGGCGGCGGCGATGGCCGCGCGCAGGCCGGCGCCGCCGGCGCCGATGATCAGGACGTCGTGTTCGAGCTTTTCGTACTCAGACATGGGAGCGCCGCGGGGCGGGGGAGGTCAGAGGATCCTCCAGTCGGTCCAGATGCCCATCGAGCACAACCGGACGTACAGGTCGGAGAAGCCGACCGACACGAGGCTCAGCCACGCCCAGCGCATATGGCCGCGATTGAGGCAGCTCGAGCAATCGTAGAGCTTCTTGCGCGCGGGCGAGCGCGACATGCGGTCGAGGTAGCCGCCGGCGAGGTGGCGCATCGAATGGCACCCGAGCGCATAGCCGCCGAGCAGCGTGACATTGACGGCGAGCACGATCGTCCCCAGGCCGATGCCGAACGTGGTCAGGCCGGTCAAAGGATCGGTGAACCACATGGCCTTCCAGACGTCGAGCGCCAGCAGCAGCACGAAAACGAGCGCGATGTAGAGGGCGTAGCGGTGCAGGTTCTGCATCGTCAGCGGGAAGGAGGCCTCGCCCCAGTACTTCTTGCGGGGTTCGCCGACGGCACAGGCCGGGGGATCGGCGGCGAACGCCTTGTAGTACATGCCGCGGTAGTAGTAGCAGGTGAGGCGAAAGAGCCCGGGAAACGGCAGGATCAGGAGCGCCGGCGAAAACACCAGCCAGCCCGGCCACCATGCAGGCTTCGGGCCGAACCACGCGTGCGACGACTCGCCGAACAGTTCGGGCGAGTAGAATGGCGAGAGGTAGGGGCCGAAGGTGTAGTGCCGTCCCTGGAACGCGGCCCACGTCGCGTAGAGGATGAACGTCGTGAGCGGGAGCAGCACCACCAGCGGCTGGATCCACCACAGGTCGGTACGCCGGGTCTCGCCGAAGCGCGGCCGCGTCATGGGAAGCTGCACTGGCGCCATCGCGGGTTCCTGAGGCTCCGGCAGCTTCCGGAGATCCGTTACGTGACGTGAACAAAGCCGGGGACGTTGGGCCCGGCGGGGGGATGAGCGGGCAGATATTCAAGCGGGAGCCGCGGCCTGTCAATGCCCTAAGCTCCAGCCGCGGACACGCGTGTGCGCCGCCGACCCTTACCGGGAGACACCACGATGGACTTCAGACTGCTGGGCACGGTATTCGCCACCGTCTTCGTAGCGGAGTTGGGCGACAAGACGCAGCTGAGCACCATGCTGTACGCCTCTGGCGCGCAGAACAACAAGTGGGTCGTGTTTATGGGATCGGCGCTCGCGCTGGTCGTGTCGTCCGCGCTGGGCGTGTTCGCCGGCTCCTTCATCGGGGCGCGCATCAGTCCGCAACTCCTGACACGCCTCGCGGGAGTGGGATTCATCGCGGTCGGCATCTGGACGCTGCTCAAGTCCTAGCCCGCATGCGCCCCCGGTTCGACCGTCACAGCATCCCGGCGCTCTACCGGCGCTCGTTCAAGGAGCCGCGGCGCGAGCGGCTGTTCCTGGCATCGATCTCCTTCTTCGTCACGTTCGGGCTGACCCGCCTCATCACGCACGCGATCCGCGCCGGATCCGAGCGCTTCGGTAACATCTCGATCCGCGGCCAGCACGTGCATCACCTGGTGTGGGGGATCCTGCTCCTGCTGCTGGTCGGCTACGGCCTGCTGGTCGGTGTGGGCAGCGGCTCGCGCCGGTCCTCGCGCGTGCTGGGCCGGGTGATGGCGGCGCTTTACGGAATTGGCGCCGCGCTCACGCTCGACGAGTTCGCGCTCTGGCTCAACCTGAGGGACGTCTACTGGGAGCGGGAGGGGCGGGCCTCGATCGATGCCATCATGCTCTTTGGCGCGCTGGTCCTGGTCGGCCTGTGGGGCGGACCGTTCCTGCGCGCGGTGCTGCGCGAGGGCCTGCGTGTCCTGCGCTTTTCGTATCGTCTGATGAGGCGCGGCTGGCGCAAGGCGCGCCGGCCACGAAGCTGAGGCCCCACCGCCGACGAGCCCTGGTAAAAAAAAGAGCCGCCCCGCGCGTGCGAGGCGGCTCCCTGGAGTCGTTCCTAGCGATACAGGTTGCGGATGTGGCCCCAGCTCGTGTTGCTCGCCGGAACCGGGCCGGGCAACAGGAACCCGCGGATCTCGCCGCCGCCAAACGTCGTGCTGTGGAGGTTGAAGTAGGCCTTGCCGTCGGCGATCGCCTGAAACAGGTCGGTCTCGGCCTGCGCCGGGGTGCCGCCATGGGCCGTGAGGTAGGCCGCGTTGTAGCTCGACGCCAGCGTCATGTCGAGCGTGTTGTCGTACGCGCCGGAGGTCACGCCGCTCGGGAATCCGGCAAACGTCGGCGTGGTGGTGGCGACACCCGCGGTCCCGGCCTGGGCTAGGGCGGTCGCGGCATGAATGTGCGCGTTGGTGGTCGTTCCGGTCAGGCCGGAAAAGCTCACCTGTACGCGCATCGTGTGGGCCACCGGATCGATGTCCACCTGTCCGACGCCGGTTCCCGGTGAGGGGTTCGGCGGAGACTCGTTCGGGCCACTGAGCGTCACCGTGTAGGAGATCACCGCCGCGTAGGCGGCGGCGCTTGTCCCAATCGCGATGGCGGCGATGGCGGTGATGGCGGCCGCCAGGACGCGAGGATTCACAAATCGAGACGCAATTGTCTTCATGGAGTCGCTCCCTTGAGGAGTCATTCGACGAGAGTCAATGCGGCGAAGACCGCCGCTGGCCATCCTACGGCGGTAGGGGCGCGATTGGAAGTTTTTGCACTCCTGCTCCGCCTCTCCCCGTAACTCACGACCCTGGAATCAATTACAGGCGTGGGCTGAAACGCACAGGCGCGGCAGGAACCAGCGCGAAAGGCCCGCAAGGACCATGAACACCATGCCGATAGACAGGATGGAGCGCGAGCTTGCCGCCCATCACTCCCGCCATGCCGGTCGAGCTCCGTCTCTGTCATTCAGGGGAGGTCCCAGTGATTCGGTGTGGTTGGATTCTCGGCGCGGCCGGGCTGGCTGCGATGCTCCAAACCGGCCTTGCTCACGCCGGCAACGGCGACCCCGTCAACGGCCACCCGAACTACCGCGAGCGCGCGATCCTGGCGCTGACCAATGCCTGCCGGCAGGGACCCCAGGACTATCGCGACGAGTACCTCGACAACTCGCACATCCTGAAGTCGGCGAACTACCCGCCGGTGGCTCCGGTCTACTGGACGCTCGGGCTCAATCGTTCCGCGCGCGCACACTCGATCGACATGGCCAGCGGACCCTGCTTCCAGCATGACTCGTGCGACGGGACGAGCCTGTGGGACCGTATCGGTGGGTACTACGAGGCGACCTCGATGGCGGAGAACATCGCCGCCGGCTACCGCTCGCCGCTGGCCTCGGTTAACGGGTTGCTGCTCGACGGCGGGGGGCCCGACCACTCGCGCGGCGATGGTCATCGGATGAACATCATGGCTGCCAAGTTTCGCGAGATGGGCAGCGGCAGCGCGTTCGGCGGGCCGAATCGCACCTACGACACCCAGGACTTCGGCAACGGGGAGCCCGACTTCGACACTCCGCTGGTGTCGGGCTCGCACGTCCTGTTGGAGGGAACGATCACGTTCCTCGCAAGCTACGCCGCGCGCGACGGCCGCGCGCCGAAGGAGGCTGCGCTTCGCCTGGACGGCGAGAGTATTCCCATGAAGGTCGGGTTCGGCTCC
>JBKJOC010000213.1:0-6108 GCA_046595725.1 Candidatus Eiseniibacteriota bacterium | reverse complement strand
AGCGCGGTGCCGACCGACACCCGCCCGCCCGAGATGCCGCCGGCCTTGATGTAGAACGTCACCGAGCCGGCGGAGTTCGTGGTGCCGAGCAGCCGGCCGTCGCGGTCCTGGTCCTGCGTGCCGCAGACGCTGATGCCGGGCGCGTTCGTGAAGTCGAGCACGACCGTGCCGTTGGCGATCGGCGTGTTGCTGTTGTCGCGCAGGAGGACGATGTAGGCGAAGCCCCCGTCCGGCGAGGCCACCAGGTTCGAGTCTGCGATGCAGAAGCGCACGTCGGGGACATCGGCCCTGGCGACCGCGGCGAACAGGAGCGCCATCAGGAGCGAAAGCGCGAGCGCCGCAGCGAGCGCGCCGAGCAGGCGTTGTGCGGCGACGCGGGATGCGGCGGTCGCGACGGCGACAGGTCGGCCTTCAGGGGCAATGGGACGACGTGGATTCATGGGCGGGATCCCTCCTGCCCACGCTATCGGCGGAATTCGTCCCCGGGTTGAGCCCGAGCCGCCCCCGATCGGCATCAATTGTCCCCGCCTTGCATTGTGCCCGGCGCCCCTGCCACGCGTGCAAGGAGCCTGCTGCGCGATCGCGCATCGGGCCATGATACAATGGCTTTCGTCGCACGCCGCGCTCGGAAGCGCGGCTCCTCTCCTGCCAGCGGCCCCGCGCCGCCCGTGCCGACTAGGAGTTCCGGATGCCCGATCTCGAACCTCGCGCCCGCCTGCTTGAACAGCTCCTCGCCGAGCGCATCCTCGTGCTCGACGGCGCGATGGGCACGGCGATCCAGGCGAAGGACCTTGAGGCGGACGACTTCGGCGGACCCGAGTACGACGGCTGCAACGAGTTCCTGGTCGAGACCCGCCCCGATGTCGTGAAGGACATCCACCGGGCCCACCTCGACGCCGGCGCCGACATCATCGAGACCAACACCTTCGGCGGCACGCCGATCGTGCTCGCCGAGTACGACCTCGCCCCCCGCGCGCGCGAGCTCAACCGCCTGGCCGCCCGAATCGCTGTCGAGGTCGCAGGCAATGCGGCGACCGACGATCGTCCGCGCTTCGTCGCGGGCTCGATCGGGCCGACCACCAAGGCGATCACGGTCACCGGCGGCATCACCTTCGAAGGACTGACCGACGCATTCCGCGAGCAGGCGGTCGGCCTGGTCGAGGGCGGGGTCGATCTGCTGTTGATCGAGACCCAGCAGGACACGCGCAACGTCAAGGCGGCGCTGCTCGGTGCCGAGGAGGCGTTCGAAGCGCTCGGGCGGCGCGTTCCGATCATGGTCTCGGGCACGATCGAGGCCACCGGCACGATGCTCGCGGGCCAGGGCGTCGAGGCGCTCTACACCTCGGTGATGCACGCCGACCTGCTCTCGATCGGGCTCAATTGCGCGACCGGTCCCGAGTTCATGACCGACCACCTGCGGAGCCTCGCGGCAATCGCGAAGACGCGCGTCTCCTGCATCCCGAACGCCGGCCTGCCCGATTCCGAGGGCCGCTACCTCGAGACGCCGGACGGAATCGCGCGCGTGCTCGAGCGCTTCGTCGACCTGGGCTGGATCAACCTGGTGGGCGGCTGCTGCGGCACGACGCCGGCCCACATCGCGGCGCTGTCCGCGATGATCAAGGGCAAGCGCCCGCGCGTGCCTGCCGAGCACCATCGGACGTTGCTCTCGGGGATCGAGTTCCTCGAGGTGGGCGACGACAACCGCCCCGTCCTCGTGGGCGAGCGCACGAACGTGATCGGCTCGCGCAAGTTCAAGCGCCTGGTCGGCGCGGGCCTGTGGGAGGAGGCGAGCGAGATCGGCAGGAAGCAGGTCAAGGGCGGCGCCCAGGTGGTCGACGTCTGCCTGGCCGATCCCGATCGGGACGAGATGGCCGACCTGCTGTCGTTCCTGCCCGAGCTGATCAAGAAGGTCAAGGCGCCGCTGATGATCGACTCGACCGACGCCGCCGTGATCGCGCGCGCGCTCACCTACTCGCAGGGCAAGGCGATCATCAACTCGGTCAACCTCGAGGACGGCGAGGAGCGCTTCGAGCTCGTGCTGCCGCTCGCGCGCCGTTTCGGCGCCGCGGTGGTGTGCGGCACGATCGACGAGGACAAGGTGCAGGGCATGGCGGTCACGCGCCAGCGCAAGGTCGAGGTCGCCCGCCGCGCCTACCAGTTGATGACCACGAAGTATGGCATCCCGGGCGAGGACATCATCTGGGATCCGCTGACGTTCCCGTGCGCCACCGGCGACGCGAACTACGTCGGCAGCGCGGTCGAGACGATCGAGGGCATCCGCCTGCTCAAGGAGGCGTTCCCCGACACCAAGACCATCCTCGGCATCTCAAACGTGTCGTTCGGCCTGCCCGAGGCGGGGCGCGAGGTCCTGAACTCGGTGTTCCTCTACCACTGCACGAAGGCCGGCCTCGACCTCGCGATCGTCAACACCGAGAAGCTCGAGCGCTACGCCTCGATCCCCGAGGAGGATCGCAAGCTCGCCGAGGACCTGCTGTGGAACCGCGGGGAGGACGTGATCGCGCGCTTCGCGGCGCGCTACCGCGACGCCCGGCCGATCAAGCCCGACGTCCGCGCCCTGCCGCTCGACGAGCGCCTGGCGCGCGCGATCATCGAGGGCTCGAAGGAAGGCCTGATCGCCGACCTCGAACTCAAGCGTGCCGACACCAACCCGCTCGACATCATCAACGGCCCGCTCATGAAGGGCATGGACGAGGTCGGCCGGCTGTTCAACGCCAACGAACTGATCGTCGCCGAGGTGCTTCAGAGCGCCGAGGCGATGAAGGCCGCGGTCAGCCACCTGGAACAGTTCATGGAAAAGGCGGACACGGGCTCGCGCGGCAAGCTGCTGCTGGCGACCGTCAAGGGCGACGTGCACGACATCGGCAAGAACCTGGTCGACATCGTGCTGTCGAACAACGGCTTCACGGTGGTCAACCTCGGCATCAAGGTCCCGCCCGAGACGCTGATCGCGGCGGTCAGGGAGCACCGGCCGGACGTCATCGGCCTCTCGGGGCTGCTCGTCAAGTCGGCGCAGCAGATGGTCATCACCGCCACCGACCTGCGCGCCGCCGGCGTCGAGACGCCGATCCTGGTCGGCGGTGCGGCGCTGACCGACAAGTTCACGCGCACGCGGATCGCGCCCGCCTACGAGCGCCTGGTGGTCTACGCCAAGGACGCGATGCACGGTCTCGAACTCATGCAGCGCGTGATGGACCCGCCCCGCCGCGCCGCGCTCGAGAGCGCGCTCGCCGAGGCCGCCCTTTTGGCCGCGCCCCCGCCCGCCGCGGGCACGCCGGCGGACGCCGCGGTCGCGCGCCGCGCCGTGCGCTCGTCCGCGGTGCGCGCCGACCTGGCGATCCCGCACGTGCCCGACCTCGAGCGCCACGTGCTCGAGTTGCGCTCGCTCGACGAGATCTGGGCCTACCTGAGCCCGCAGATGCTGTACGGCCGCCACCTCGGGCTGCGCGGCAGCTTCGAGAAGCTACGCGCGGCCGGCGATCCCAAGGCGCTCGAGCTCGAGGAGATGATCGGTCGGATCCAGGCCGAGTGCCGCACCGGCGCGATGCGGGCGCGCGCGGTCTGGCAATTCTTCGAGGCCGAGGGCGAAGGCAATGAGCTGCGCCTCTACGCGGGACGCGGCGCGATCGAGCCGGCGGCGCGCATCACGTTCCCGCGCCAGGCGCGCGAGCCGGGCCTCGCGCTTCCCGACTTCGTGCTGCCGGCGAAGAGCGGGCAGCGCGACCACGTCGCATTGTTCGTGACCACCGCCGGCGCCGGGGTGCGCGAGCTCGCCGAGGACGCAAAACAGAAGGGCGAGTACGTGCGCTCGCACGCGCTCTCCGCGCTCGCGCTCGAGACCGCGGAGGCCTCGGCCGAGTGGCTGCACGCGCGGCTGCGCAACCTGTGGGGATTTCCCGATCCGCCCGAGACCACGATGCCCGACCGCCTGCGCGGCCACTATCGCGGGAAGCGCTACTCGTTCGGCTATCCGGCCTGCCCCGAGTTGGGCGACCAGGCGACGCTGTTCCGGCTGCTCCAGCCCGAGGACATCGGCGTGGCGCTGACCGACGGCTTCATGATGGATCCGGAGGCGAGCGTCTCGGCGCTCGTGTTCCACCATCCGGACGCGATCTATTTCGGTGTGGGCCCCGACGCCGTCGAGGCTGCCTCGGCCTGATCGCTAGTGCGCGACGATGTGCGTCGCGAGCGTTCCCCACAACTTGTCCAGCGCACGATCGCGCCCGCACGCCATGCTGTAGGCCTTGTAGTGAGCGGCGCTCTTCCTGAAAAAGTCCTGGTGGTACTCCTCGGCCCGATAGAACGGCCCCGCCTTGCGGAGGGAGGTCGCGATCGGCGCCCCGCCGAGCGCGCCCGATTTCTCGATCGCCTTCTTCGACGCCTCCGCAAGGGCGCGCTGCGCCTCGCTCCGCCAGAAGATCGCCGGATGGTAGGACTCGCCGCGATCGCAGAACTGGCCGTCGCCCTGCGTCGGGTCGGTGCGGTGCCAGTAGAGGCCGAGCAGCTCCCGATAGGAGATCTTCCGGGGATCGAACACGACCTGCACCGTCTCCATGTGACCGGTGGTCTCAGTGTTGACGTCGTCGTAGGACGGATTGACCGTGCGGCCCCCGCTGTAGCCCGAGCTGACGTCGATCACGCCCGGCCGACCCTCGAACCCCGATTCCATGCTCCAGAAGCAACCCCCGGCGAACAGCGCGGTGTCGGCAGCCGCCGAAGCGCGCGGCGCACTGCTCGAGCTCGAAGTCCGCACCCCAGAAGGCGGCCGCGTGGCGGCCTCGGCGCAAGCGAGGGCGGGAAGGGTCAGGAGGGCGAGGATCACGGGAAGTCGGACGGCGGTCTTCATCATTGCTCCGGGGTCGGGGTAGGTTCCGGGCCGCCCCTGCGCGACCCGCACATCACCTACTTTACGTCCCCCGGCGGCGACCGTGATCGGTCCCGGGCCCCAATTGACACTCTTGTGCTCCGAAGATTGCGCCCGGCGCCAGCGAGCCTCGGGACAAAGTCGCGGCCGCGTCGCGTCTTCAGGGCGTGGCAGCCGGGGAACGTCTGTGCGAGAGAAATTCGACCGGTCAGATAAGCGAAGTGTCGATGCCACAATGGGTTATCACGCAATCATTTGACTTCAGGCGCAATCTTCGGAGCACAATCCTCGAATTGAAAAGATTTTGTGTGTCACCCCATTCGACCGGGTTCACAATCAAGCCCCCCCTCCGAAACTCCGCGTAGGCCGATCCGGGAATTTCGAGGACATCATGACGAGCACCAAGCCGGGGAAGTCCCATGACGAGGAACTGATCGCGCGGCTGCTGCGCGAGACGCAGCTTGAGGGGGCCGATCGGGACCGCCTGCTGGTCGAGCAGGGCGTTCCGCTGCGCACCTATCATCGTTGGCGCAAGCGTTTCGGGTGCATGGATGGGGACACGATTCGGCGGATCGTCACGCTCGAGAACGAGCGGGCGGGCATGGAGCGGCGGATGCGCCAGTTCGAGGCCGAGATGGAACTCCTGCGGACGGTCGTGGGAAAACCCTGGAGACGGCGGCCGCCCGGCGGGCCGCCGTCCGTTACGCCGTGACCCATGCCGGGGTGAGCGAGCGCCGCGCCTGCGCGCTCGTGGGAATGACGCGTTCGGTCTATCGCTACCGGCCAGACGAGGGTGACCGCTAGAACACGATGCCGAAGGAGACCGGCACGGTCTGGAGCGACCTGAAGTCGATCACGCGGCCGTCGTTCACGACGTTGTTGACGCGACCTTCGAGGAACGCCGAGACCGGTCCGATGCGCGCCAGGATGCCGCCGCCGCCGTCGATCGTGAGCTTGGTGGTGCTCTCGCTGACCGACCCGCCGCCGCTTTCGTCGAGCGAGGTCTTCATGCTCGAGAGACCCACGCCGGCGACGAGGTAGGGCTGGATCGGCCCCGCCTTGATCAGGTTGAACTGCAGGTGCGCCAGCCCGCCCAGGATCTGCTGATCGCCCCCCGTGTACGACCCGGGCGCGAAGTCCGGAGCCACCACCGTGACGTCCTTGATGTCCAACTTCTGGAACAGGAAGTCGACGCGAGGCTGGATCGGAAGCATCGGCAGGTTGAA
>JBKJOC010000184.1:0-2598 GCA_046595725.1 Candidatus Eiseniibacteriota bacterium | reverse complement strand
GGCGCGCTCGGTTGGCTGTGAAAAGTCCAGGTAGGTCGTTGGCGCGTAGGTCGGCAGCGTCTCGAGGCTCACCGGCGCAAGGCGGCCGGCGGCGGGGGTGGTCGCGGGGGTCATTGATTCCTCCAGGAAGGGTCCGGCTGCATTTTAGGCGCGGGGGCGGGGGCCCGCAAGCGGGGGGAGGGCTTCGATCCGGGGAGGGTGTACGGCCCTACCGGGGAGGAACCATCGGACGCCATCGAGCACAACCCGCATGAGCACAAAACTGACACAGCGCTGAGGGTCGTTCTCACCTCGTCACGCGGTTCGTCCATGCTCCGGTGCGTCATGAAGGCGCCTGGTCATCGAAGGCGGTCTCGACAAGAGGGCGAAGTCATGGGCGAGCCAGCCGCCGAATCAACTCCCCCGCGCACGCACTGGATCACACGCAGCGTCATCGGGATGTGCTCGCCACGTTCTTCTCGGACGTCGGGCACGAAATGGTCACTGCCGTCCTGCCGCTCCATTTGCCGAGCATCGGGCTTGGGCCCGCGGCACTGGGGCTGACGCAATTGCGGTGAAGTCACGAATGCCATTCAGCGTGCGAGCGTGACCTTCCGAACAAACGATTCTCCGCCCGCGGGAATACTGAGGCGGGCGAAGTAGACACCATCGGGCGCACGCGTGCCGTCGTCACGTAGGCCATCCCATCGCTCGCGCCCCGGGCCGGCCTCGCGCACCGCCGATACGAGTCGGCGGATGCCCCTTCCTCGGGCATCGAGAATCAACAACTCGAGCTGTGCCCGAGCGGGCAGCGTCCAGGCAAACATCACCGGGCCCGCCGCCGGGTTCGGTGCCGGCGCGGCGAATTCCGTCCTTGCGGCGAACGCATCGGAAACGTCGACCGTCCCCAGGGCCACGGAGCTGTCACGCGTAGTGAAGATCCAATCGTTTCCGGGATCAAACGTGCCGTCCGCGGAGTTTCCCGCGCAGAAGAAGTGGATCCCTCCCTCGGCGGTCGATGGCGCCTGCCAGGAGAAGTGCCACTCCACGGGACCGGCGAGGGCCGTCCGCGTGCCGATGAAAGTGTGCTCGACGTAGGCCCGCGAGGCAAACAGACCCTCGCCAGCGACGACCTGGAGCGTATCCGGATCAGGCAGGACGAACGTCCCTGCGCCATTGCCGTCGCTCCTGCGGACGGCAGTGAGCTCGAAGCCCCACTTCCGCCCGAGCGAGCCAAGGGTCGTCGTGTTCCGCAGCCGCACGGTAAGGGGATACAACACCCCCGGGGTGTACACGACCGGGACGCCGAGGATTTCGACCTTTCCGCCGCCTGTGTTCACGGGATTCGTGTCGTGGCACAGCGTGCAGTCGAACTCTTTGGGCTTCCCTCCAATCTCGACGGCGCCTGTGGCCCCGGGATACGGGCCATGCGCCGACTGCAGGGAAGCGACGGCGAGGGCTGACCCGGCGATCAGGAGCATGACGGCAAGTCCACACGCGAATCGGGTCTGCATGAGGAGCCTCCAAAAAGCGGCCAAAAGATCGGGCACCAATCGAATTCCCAGCAATTCTACACGAAACGGTCGAGCCTCGCTCGCCGTGCTAGAGGGCCGATCCGGACCAAGGAGGTGCCCATGCAACTCAGTGCCCGAAATCAGCTTCGCGGACGTGTCGTCGCCGTTCGGGCGGCAACGTGATGGCCGAGGTGACCATCGACATCGGCGGGGGCAGGACGCTCACCGCCGCGATCACGCGTGGCTCGGCAGAGTCCCGGGAACTCCAGGAAGGCGATGCCGTGACTGCCATCATCAAATCGACCGAGAACATCCTCGGCAAGTGAACGTCGGAGTTCCCATGAGTCGAATGATTCGCACCCTCGGGACATTGCCATTGGTCGTTTTCGCGCTGAACTTCTGCGCCTAACTTGCTCGCGCAGCTCGACAGCTACTGCAACTAAATGCCTTACTTTCGGATAGCGTAGAGTCGCATCCCGGCCGAACGACCGGCAACGTGGCCAGGCGTCCAGGCGAATCGGACCGCGACATTCCGAACGAGTCCCACCAGGCCATCACATAATCCTCGTTCACGGCGTCGTAGCTGATGACGGCGTGGCCCTCGAAGTTGACCTTGCCGCTCCTTTCCTGCACGTAGTCCTGATCACGATGAAGCCGTCCAGGAGCAGTCGATTGTCGACCTTCGCGTTTGCGGGGCCACCGGCGGGGTCCAGGGGCGAGGCGGCGATGACCTCCTCGCCGCTCCACTGGCCGACGAACAGCTGGAGTTTCTCGTGGGCGGCTCCGGGACGGGGCATTTCCATGGGCACGACCTCCTCACAGGTGGATAGCGACGACGGACAACCAGAAGGTTCTCACGAAATCCGCGCGGCTCGAAGAAGCGAACGATGCGAGGCTGGCATCGCGTCCCAGGGGGGGATCGGTTAGATTCCGCGCATGCCGCTGACGCCGGGATCCCGACTCGGAGCCTATGAAATCGTCGCTCCGCTCGGTGCGGGCGGCATGGGCGAGGTGTGGCGCGCCCGCGACCCGCGGCTCGGGCGCGAAGCCGCGATCAAGGCGCTGCCCGACGCGTTCGCGCTGGACACGGAGCGGCTCGGCCGCT
>JBKJOC010000049.1:0-5667 GCA_046595725.1 Candidatus Eiseniibacteriota bacterium | reverse complement strand
GCGCTTGAGCGGCCGCATGGTCTGGGGCCTGGTGATCCTGACGCTCGGCATCCTGTGGACCCTCGACAACCTGGGCCAGATCGACGCCTCGCGGGTCGTCCAGTGGTGGCCGCTCGTGACGCTCGGATGGGGCATCACCCTGCTGCGCCGCGCCCAGGGCGGAAGCTTCCCGTTGGCGGGCTGGATCTGGACCGGCATCGGCGCGGTCTCCCTGCTGCGGCCCCTCGGCATCGCGAGGATCGACGTGTTCGACCTCTGGCCGATGATCTTCATCCTGATCGGCACGACCGTCGTGGTGCGCGCATGGCGTGGTGGCGCGGAATCGGGCACGGTCACGGCGGGCGCGCGCTTCGACGCCTCCGCCTTCCTGGCGGGCGCCCAGCGCAAGGTCGTGACCCAGGAGTTCTCGGCCTGCGACGTCAACTCGGTGTTCGCCGGGACGACGCTCGACTTCCGTCCGGCGCGCCTCGCGAACGGGCGCGGCGTGGTCGAGGTGTACGCAATGTTCGGCGGCATCGAGCTGATCGTCCCGCCCGAGTGGCGCGTGGTGAGCGAGGTCACGCCGATCCTGGGCGTCTTCCAGGACCTGAGCGTCGTGCCCGAGGATCCGGCTGCGCCCACCTTGGTGGTCCGCGGACACGCGGTCATGGGCGGGATCGAGGTGCGCAACGAAGAGGCGCGCGGCACCGGCGCCCGCAGGCGCAGCCACATGGTCCGCGTCGGAGTCGCGGACTAGCCGTGCACCCGCTGTTCGCACGCGCCTCGCGCTTCGTGTTCTACCTCGCTGCCTGGCTGGTGGGCGGGGTGCTGCTCGCGGCGCTGCTGGTCGCAGTCGCGCCGCGGGCGTTCCCGGACGCGCTCGCCTTCACCGTGCCGCTGGCGATCGTCTACGGCGGCGTGTGCCTGGCTTCGTGGTGGGTGTGCCGCTCGCGGCCGCTCACGCCGGACGACTGGCTCTCCTCGGCGTTGAGCCAGCTCGCGGCCGCGCTCCTCACAGCGACTCTGTGGGGGATCGCGGCCACAGCCTGGGGCCTCGTGCTGGCGCACCTGCGCGGCGTGCCGCCAGATCGCGCAACCCTGCTCAAGGACGTGACCGTCCTGTTTGGCGCCGGCGTGCCGCTCTACCTGCTGTCGGCGGTCGCGCACTACCTGCTGCTGGCGCTCGAGGACTCGCACGCCTCGGCCCAGCGCGCCCTGGCGCTCCAGGTGACGGCGCGTGAGGCCGAGCTGCGCGCCGTGCGGTCGCAACTGAATCCGCATTTCCTGTTCAACAGCTTGAACTCGATCAACGCGCTGGTGGGCGCCGATCCCGAGGGCGCGCGGCGCATGTGCGAGGGCCTGGGAGATTTCCTGAGGCGAACGCTCCAGCTCGGAACGCGGAGCCTGGTGACGCTCACCGACGAGCTGGCCCTGGTCGAGCGCTACCTGGCGATCGAGCAGGTGCGCTTCGGACCGCGGCTCACGGTCGTGCGCGACATTGCGCCCGAGGCCAACGCCTGCCTCCTGCCGCCCCTCCTGCTCCAGCCGCTGATCGAGAACGCGATCAAGCACGGCGTGGCGCAGCGGCTCGAGGGCGGCACGCTCCGTCTGTCCGCCCGGCGCGAGTCCGGGCGGCTGATGATCGAGCTCGAGAACCCGGTCGACGACGACGCGCGCGCGCACGCGGGGGAGGGCATGGGACTGGAGATCGTGCGCCAGAGGCTCGATGCGCTCGGGAACGCGGCGCTCCGGGTGCGGTCGGAGCCCGGACGATTCCGCGTCCTCATCGACCTGCCGGCCGAGACCGGGGTGAATCATGCCTGAGCCCCGCATGCGCGCGGTGATCGTCGACGACGAGACCCCGGCGCGCTCCCTGATGCGCGAATATTTGGGTGCCCACCCCGACGTCGAAATCGTCGCTGAGTGCGAGAACGGGTTCGAGGCCGTCAAGAGGATCGGCGAGCTCGCGCCCGACCTCGTCTTTCTCGACATCCAGATGCCGAAGCTCGACGGCTTTGAGGTTTTGGAACTGATCGCGCCCGGCCCGGCGGTCGTGTTTTGCACCGCCTACGACGAGTTCGCGCTGCGCGCGTTCGAGGTCCACGCGGTCGATTACCTGCTCAAGCCGTTCGGCCGTGCACGCCTGGCCGAGGCGCTCGCGCGTGTGCGCGCCCGCCAGGGTGCGCCACTGGTGCCGGCCGGACTCGCAGCACTGGCGCGCCCACCGGGAAGGTCTGCCGAGCGGCTGATCGTTCACGATGGCGGGGAGATCCACGTCATCCCGATCGGGGACGTCGACCTGCTCGCGGCGCAGGACGATTACGTGGCCATCCACGTCGGGTCAAAGGCCTGGCTCAAGCAGCAGCCGCTCGGCGAGATGGAGTCCACGTTGGATCCTGCGCGGTTCGTGCGCGTGCATCGCTCGTACATCGTGGCGCTCGACCGCATTGCACGCATCGAGCCTTATGCCAAGGACAGCCGCGTCGCCATCCTGCGCGATGGGCGCGAAGTGCCCGTGAGCCGGGGGGGCTACCAGAAATTGCGCGACGCGATGAAGTGATCCTTCGCGGGGCCCGGGCGGCCCGGCTGGCGCCGATCGTGGCATTGGCCCACGAATAGACGGGGTTTGCTACGATGCGCCCATGCGCTATCCCGCCTACCTCGAGATCGGCCCCGCGGGCCATACCATCGCCTACGTCTTTTCGCTGCCGGGCCTTTCCCTGCGCGGCCGCCGCGCCGACGACGCCCTGGCACTCCTTCCCGAGGCGATCGAAGCCGAACTCGCCCGCCTGCGCGCCGCCGGCCGCGCCGCGCCGGACGGCCCGATCGAGATCGCGGAGTCCGAGCGCGTGACGGTCGCGAGCGACATCGCGCAAGGAGTGTCGAGCGCGATGTTCAAGTACGAGTTGCGGCCGACACGCGAAGAGGACATCGCGCTCGCGCTCGACCGCCTGGCGATGGCGCGGGAGGAAATCGGCCGGGCGGCCGCTCCGCCCGACGACGCCCTGCGCGCGCTCGCCGATGGCGAGTGGTGGCTCCTGTCGCGGCTCGGCACCCGCCCCTGGGCGCCCCTGCCCGAGGAGCCGCTCGCGCGACTCGACGCCGTGCGCGTCCAGACGCTCCAGCGTTTCGCGAACATGTTGCCGGGCGACCGCGAGCGCCACGCCGTGTTCGCGGGTGAGCAGTGGACCACGCGCAAGGTCCTGCGCCGGCTCGCCTGCCTGTCGCGCGACGCCGCGCTCGCGATCGGCGCGCTCCCCGCCGCGCGCGAATGAGCCTCGTCGTTCCCGTCGCCGTGGTCGGCGGCGGCGCGGCCGGGCTCATGGCCGCCATCTCCGCCGCGTCAAGCGGCGCCTCCGTCACCCTGCTCGAAGGCACCAGCCGTCTCGGCACCAAGATCCTGATGTCGGGCGGTACGCGCTGCAACGTGACGCATGATTTCGTATCTCCCTCAGACTACTTCGGCGGATCGCGCAATGTGGTCGCGCGGCTGCTGCGCGAGTTCTCGCACGAGGACTCCGCGCGGTTCTTCGGCGATGAGCTCGGTGTCGAGCTCAAGCGCGAGGACACGGGCAAGCTGTTTCCGGCTTCCGACGACGCGCAGACGGTGCTCGACGCATTGCTGCGACGCGCCGGCGAGCTCGGTGTCGGGATCCTCACGGGGCGCAAGGTCACGGAGATCGCCCGCCTTCAGTCCGGCGGCGGTTACGCACTCACGTCTTCCGCGGGCGTGGTGGAAGCTCGGCGCGTGGTCCTGACGACGGGCGGGCTGTCGTTTCCAGGCACCGGGTCGGACGGGACCGGTTATGCACTCGCGCAGTCGCTCGGCCACTCGATCGTCGCGACCACGCCTGCGCTCACCCCGATGGTCGCGCGCGGCGGCGGCATGCACGAGCGGCTGCGCGGCGTGACGCTCGAGGTTGCGCTCAGGGTGCGCGTCGATGGGAAAAAGGCGTGGGAGGGGAAGGGCTCGTTCCTGTTCACGCACTTCGGGTACAGCGGGCCGGTGGTGCTCGACGCTTCGCGTCATGTGGCGCGTGCGGAAGGGCCTGTGACCGTGTTCGCGTCGTTCCTGCCGGCCGAGACCGCGGAGTCGTTCGACCATTGGCTGCTGGCAGCTGCGGCGCGCGAGCCGAGGCGGACCGCATTGAATGCGCTGCGTTCGCGGTTGCCCGAGAGCCTGGCGTGGGAGCTGGTGACATACGCCGGCCTGCCGCTCGATCGGCCGCTCGGGCAACTGAAGCGCGAGGAGCGGCGGGCTCTGGCGTATACGGTCGCGGAGTTCGAACTGCCGGTGCTCGAGGTCATGGGCTATCGCAAGGCGGAGGTCACCGCCGGGGGCGTGCCGCTGTCGGAGATCGATCCGAGCACGCTCGAATCGCGGCTTGCTCCGGGCGTTCATCTGGCAGGGGAGATCCTGGACACGGATGGGCGGCTGGGGGGATACAACTTCCAGTGGGCCTGGTCGACGGGTAACGTGGCGGGCCGGTCGGCCGCGAGAGCGGAGCAATCGCCGGGCTAGACCGCGCGTTGATCGAGAGAACCTCCTTGAATTGCCTGCCGAATTGACTTCAGCTGCAGGGCCGCTCAGGATGCAATCGGCGACCCCGAACCAGCCATTACGCGTTAGGCCACTACGCATACGCATGAGGTTTATGGCGATTCTCGGATTTCTCGCTTCGCTCTTCGGAATCGGTCGCAAGACGTCCGCTCCTGCGACGAGCGCTCCATCGCGGGGAGCAGACGCGATGCGCGAGCTGCGCATCAAGATGTTGACGACTCCACCATCAGAGGTCGGTATCCAGCCTACCGAGATGTATCCGCGAGTGTATGGCGTTCTTATGGATTGGCATGTTGACGAGCAGACAATCACCGTCGTTGCCATGTGTGACGGCCATGCCAGTCTTTACACCACATCCACATTCGGCATCATTGGCGGAAGTGGCCACGCGTCAGTTCGTGCCGCGGCGACCGATTTCGTCAAGGCGGCGCAGGTTCACCATGCCGGCGGAGTGCCGACCACAAAGTTTCCATACCCGTCGCCGGGCCACACGTTATTTTATCTCGTTTGTTTCGACGGCGTCCGCGTGATCGACGCCAAAACAGACACAGTCGCCGAGGGTGCGGGCGGACTTTCAGATCTGTTCGCGGTAGGCCAGCGCGTTATCACAGAGTTGCGCGCAGTCACAGAACAGATGGACGAAAAGCGATGAGAGCGTGGCCTGACCATGCCCTGCAGCGAACGGCGGCGGGCCGTCGCGCTTGCAATCTGCGCGTCTCGTGGCCGCCGTCGCTGAGCCTGGGTCGTTAGGCCGCAGAAGAAGCGCCACGCCCCAACCACCGCACATCGGAGGTTCGCTTGAAGCGAATCACTGACACCGACAGCCGGCGCACGCCACGAAGGAATTCCGCGAATGAACGCATCCGCTCAGATCATTCCGTTCATCCCGACCGACTTCTCGGTTCCCGAGACACTCGAGACCAAGGAGTTTCGACTTCGGATGCTGACTGTCAATGACGTGGTCAAAGACTACGACGCTGTCATGTCCAGTGTTGATCACTGCAAGACCGTCTGGCCTGGCGGCAAGTGGCCGGAGGGTCTGACTCTCGAGCAAAACCTGATCGATCTCGGATGGCATCAGAAGGAATTCCAGATTCGACGGTCGTTTGCTTATACGGTCGTGAATC
>JBKJOC010000022.1:0-3167 GCA_046595725.1 Candidatus Eiseniibacteriota bacterium | reverse complement strand
CCCGCCGCCGCCCGGACCGCTGCGTCCGCGACCGCCGCCGCGACTGCCGCGCTCCTCGTCCCGTTCCCTCGCGCCGCCCGGCGTCACCGCCGGCCGCGCCTTGTAATCGAAGTCGGGCATCATGACCCGCGGAATCGTGCGGCCGAGGAAGCGTTCGATGCCGACCACATCCTTCGACTCGTCGGGCGACATGAACGTGAACGCGTCGCCCAGAGCATCGACCCGGCCGGTGCGGCCGATCCGGTGCACATAGTCCTCGGGCGTGTGCGGCACGTCGAAGTTGATGATGTGCGTGATGTCCTTGACGTCGATGCCGCGCGAGGCGATGTCGGTCGCGACCAGGATGTCGATGCGGCCGCGCCTCAGGTCCGAAAGGGCGCGCTCGCGCTGGCTCTGCGTGCGGTCGCCGTGCAGCGCGGAGACGGAGTGTCCGCGCCGCTCGAGGTTTTTCGCCAGGCGCGCGGCGCCGTGCTTGGTGCGCGTGAAGACGATCACGCCGCCCGTGTCGGTCTCGCCCAGCAGGTAATGCAGGAGGTCGGTCTTGAGGTGCTTGGGCACCGGGTAGACCGCCTGGGTGATGCCCGCGGCCGGGCGCGACGGCGGCGCAAGGTCCACGCGATTGGGATCGCGCAGCGTCTCCTTCGCGACCTTGTTGAGCTCGGGCGGCATGGTGGCCGAGAACAGGAGCGTCTGCCGATTGTCGGGCAGGAGCTTCAGGATGCGCCGCAGGTCGGGGGCAAACCCCATGTCGACCATGCGGTCCGCCTCGTCGAGCACGAGCACCTCGACCTCGTCCAGGCTGACGCTCTGGCGGCCCTGGAGATCGAGCAGGCGTCCCGGCGTCGCGACCAGGAGGTCGACTCCGTGGTTGCGCAGCAGGCGCTCCTGCGGACCGATCGGCACGCCGCCGAACACGACGCCGACCTTGAGGTCGGTGAAGCGCGCGTAATCGCGGGCGTTGGTTTCGATCTGGGCGGCGAGCTCGCGCGTGGGGGTCAGGACGAGCGCACGCAGGCGCTCACCGCCCAGGAGCAGGCGGGCGAGGATCGGCAGGATGAACGCGGCGGTCTTGCCGGTGCCGGTCTGGGCGGCGGCGATCAGGTCGCGGCCGCTGAGGACCATCGGGATGGCCTTGGCCTGGATCGGTGTGGGCTGGGTGTAGCCGGCCGCCCGCACGCCCTTGACGAGGGACGCGGGTAGGCCGAGTGCGGCAAACGGCATGAATCCTCCTTGCATCGGGTAGGTCCGCAGGGTACCACGTCGGCGCCCCGCCTGACAGGGTGGCCGCGCCCCCGCGCATGCCGTAGAATGACCCACCCGCTCCCGCTGCCCGGCTCCGTGTCGCGCCGGAAGCGGACCACCATCCCGATCCGGAGAACCCTCATGCCCCGCATCGTCAGATCGGGTCTGGTCCAGACCCGCTTCGAACTCGACGGAACCGCCTCTCTCGACGCGATCTACGACGCGCAGATGAAGAAGGCCCTCGGCTTCGTCGAGCAGGCCGCCAGCCAGGGCGTCCAGATCCTCTGCTTCCAGGAGCTGTTCAACGGACCGTACTTCTGCGCCGAGCAGACCACCAGGTGGTACGACTTCACCGAGCCCGTGCCCGACGGCAAGACCACGAAGCTGTTCATGGACCTGGCGAAGAAGCACGGCATGGCGATCGTGCTCCCGGTCTACGAGCGCGAGATGGACGGGGTCTACTACAACACCGCGGCGGTGATCGATGCCGACGGCGCCTACCTCGGCAAGTACCGGAAGAACCATATCCCGCAGGTCGCGCCCGGGTTCTGGGAGAAGTTCTACTTCAAGCCCGGGAACCTCGGCTATCCGACGTTCCAGACGAAGTTCGCGAAGATCGGCGTCTACATCTGCTACGACCGCCACTTCCCCGAGGGTGCACGGATGCTCGGTCTGCACGGCGCCGAGATCGTCTACAACCCTTCGGCCACCGTGGCCGGCCTGTCGGAGTACCTGTGGAAGCTCGAGCAGCCCGCGCATGCCGTCGCCAACGGCTACTTCGTCGGCGCGATCAACCGCGTCGGCGTCGAGCAGCCGTGGGCGATCGGGGAGTTCTACGGTCAGAGCTACTTCTGTGATCCCCGCGGGAAGTTGCTGGCGGTCGGAAGTCGCGACCAGGACGAACTGGTGGTCTCGGACCTGGATCTCGACCTGATCAGGGAGGTCCGCAACACCTGGCAGTTCTTCCGCGACCGGCGCCCCGAGACCTATCGCGAGATGGCGGAGGTGCAAGCTTGAGTTCCCAGGAGACGGCCAAGGCGTCGAGCGCGGACATCGTCAAGCGCCACAAGGAACGACTGTTCCCGAACATCTCGAACTACTACCAGAAGCCGATCGCGCTCGATCATGCCAGGGGCATGAACGTGTGGGACGTCGAGGGCAACAAGTACCTCGACTTCTTCGGCGGCATCCTCACCGTCTCGGTGGGCCACTGCAACGAGACCGTCGCGCAGGCGATCGGCGACCAGGCGCGGACGCTCGGTCACACCTCGACCATGTACCCGAACGAGCGCATCGTCTCGCTCGCCGAGCGCATCGGCGACATGACGCCGATCAAGCCCGACCCCAAGGGCCGACCCTCGAAGGTGTTCTTCACCAACTCGGGCACCGAGGCCGACGAGACCGCCGTCCTGACCGCGCGCCTGTTCACCGGCCACTCCGAGGTGATCGCGCTGCGTCACGGCTATTCGGGCCGCTCCGCGCTCGCGATGTCGCTCACCGGGCAGGCGCCGTGGCGTCACTGGGGCGAGGGCGTTCCGGGCATCAAGCACACGGTCAACGCCTACTGCTACCGCTGCCCGTTCGGCCTGACTTATCCCTCCTGCGAGGTCAAGTGCGCGCAGGACATGGAAGAGATGATCAAGACCACCACCAACGGCAGGATCGCCGCGCTCATCGCCGAGCCCATCCAGGGCGTGGGCGGGTTCATCACGCCGCCCAAGGAGTTCTTCCCGATCCTGGCCGACACGGTGAGGCGCTACGGCGGCGTCTTCATCTGCGACGAGGTGCAGTCGGGCTTCGGCCGCACCGGCACGCACTGGAACGGCATCGAGCACTGGGGCGTCACGCCCGAGATCATGACCTTCGCCAAGGGCATCGCGAACGGCATGCCGATGGGCGCGACGGTCGCGCGCGCCGACATCGCC
>JBKJOC010000198.1:0-3795 GCA_046595725.1 Candidatus Eiseniibacteriota bacterium | reverse complement strand
CCTCGACGTTCCAGTCATAGATCAACTCGTGCTCGGACGGACGCATCAGGGCTCCTGTCGATCGGGCGCCCGGGGCGGTTCAACGCACGCGGGCAGGGAAGGAATGCGGCGGGATGGCCCAAGGTTCGCGTGAAGGAGCGCCACTGTCAAGCCGCGGCTGACCTTGCGGCGGCACCGCGACCCGTTACGAGGGTGCGGTCCTTGACCGGGGTTTCCGAAAATTCCGCTTCTCCTGATTCCGGGTTCGCCTGCCTTCGCATCTCCTGATCGCAGACCACACCCACACAATAAGTTATGAGTCCACATCAGTGCGCGATCCAGGCCGCCGAGTCTCGCTGCTCAAGCCCTGCTCAAGCCTCAAAGGGCATGGTTTTGCCACCCCAGCGGGGCATTGCGCGCGGCGAGGGGTTCGTGCGCGACGTCCCGCAGATCCCGAGGAGTGTGGCCCGTGCGCCTGGTTCAAGCGGTCTCCGTGTTGTTGGCATTCGGATTTCTCGCGGTCGCGTCCCGCGCCCATGCCTACGTCGATCTCAACGCCAACCGGATCGACGACCGCATCGAGCGCGTGAACGTCGTGGGCTGGAACGCGGCGTTCGAGAACGACAACCCGTCCGGAAGGATGGCCATCGGCGTGTCGAACCCCGTTGCGGTCGTCTATGCCGTGTACGTGCGCTACGACCACACACCATCCGAACTCGATCGCACTGCGCTGCTCGCGACCGGCACCACGATGGCGTGGCCCTTCACCTACGTCCCGTATATCGAGTCGCGCGCGAGCTTCGCGCAGGTCCAGGTCATGGCAGGTCTCCCCGGAGTCGACCGGGTCGAAGCGGTTCCCGTCGAGTACGCGACCAACCACTATGCCACGCGCACGCTGCGCGCGCGCGACGCGCGGGGCCTGACCCAGGCCGAAGCCTACGAGCTGTTCCCGAACGCCCAGCAGCACCTGGGCCTCGACGGCAACGGGATCGTGATCGCCATTCTCGACACCGGCGTCAACGACGACGTCGACCAGGTCAATGCCGGTTACCCGGGGCACGAATCGCTGAAGGGCAAGTTCCTCGGCGGCGGCGAGTTCTTCTGCGGCCAGCCGCTCTGCACGACGCCGCTCAACGCCAGCACGAACCCCCAGGACCACGGCTCCGAGGCTTCGAGCTACCACGGCACGCATGTCGCCGGGACGGCGATGGGCACGGGCGGCCCGGGCGGATTCTTCGCCGGCGTCGCGCCCGGCGCGCGCCTGGTCGACTGCAAGGTGCTGTCGGATGCCGGCGCCTCGGTGGGCGGCAGCAATCGCGGACTCGAATGGGTGATCGCAAACCGCCGCACGCTGTGGGCAGGCCAGCTGCCCGGCAGCATTTGGCAGGGCATCGATGTCGTGAGCATGTCGCTCGGCTCGACCGAGTGTGCGGGCGGCAGCGGCACGAGCACCGGCCTGAGCTCGACGCTGGTCAACGTGGCGGCCGACTCCGGCCTCGTGGTCACGATCGCGACCGGCAATGACGGCGCGGTCGAGTGCATTTCCTCGCCGGCGGCGGCCGACAAGTCGATCGCGGTCGGCGCCTCGACGCATAACCGGACGCTCAACCGCACCGACGACCGGGTGACGACTTTCTCGAACGAGGGGCCGCGCGACACCGACGGCGACTTGGATCGCCTGGACGAGATGAAGCCGAGCGTCGTCGCCCCGGGAGCGGGAATCATCTCCGCGTTCGGCGACCCGACAAGCGACGGCAGCGACTACCAGCAGCTCTCCGGGACCAGCATGGCCACGCCGTGCGTCGCGGGCTGCGCGGCGCTCGTCCTGCAGGCGAATGCGGCGCTCACGCCGCTTCAGGTGCGCAGCGTCCTGCAGAACACGGCGGAGCACAACGTTCCGACCCTCAAGGCTACGGGGGACCGCGGGCAGGATCCCTTCGGCCTCGACGCCAACTACGACCCGAGCTGCGGTTGGGGCCTGGTCGACGTGTATGCGGCCGGCAAGGAAGCTCTCAACAGCACGTCGGGCGTCCAGGTCGTGCAGGTCAAGGCCACCGCGCTCCCCGCCTCCGGCCGGATCGACTTCCTGTGGATCACGCAGCGTGAGTATCCGTTCCTCGGCTTCAACGTGTTCCGCGCGCCGGATGTCAATGGCGCTCCGGGCGCGTTCGTCCAGCTCAACGCGCTGCCGATCTCGCCCGCCGGTCACTCCGGGATCCAGGGCCTCGGCAACCGGACCACGTACACGCACTCCGATGCGTCGCCCGAGCTGACCCTCGGGCAGCGCTACTGGTACCGGGTCGACTGGATCGACCTCCTGGGCGCGGCCCATCCCGAACCGGCGGTGCCGGCCGCTTACGGCACGCTCGCGCGCATCGCGACCGCCTACTACCGCATCGTGCACAACGCCGTCGACAATGACCTGCTGGTGCGGCTGGGAAGCGACCTCGACTACGAGCCGGGCAACCTGGGGGGCGCGAACTTCGAGGTGCTGGGTCCGGGCGAGTCGTCGCAGGACAGCGCAAGGGTGATCCTGCCGACGGGCGTGCCCGCGAACGCCGGCACCTCCACGCTCGGCACGATCGAGCACTACTGGTCCGTGGGCTTCCGCCAGGGCGACGGGGCCGAGCCCTACCTGCCGCCGTCTATGGCGCGGCCCTGGTTCCTGCGCGTGGTCGAGGGCGGTTACATCAATCGCCAGGGTCGGGTCACGGCGTTCTCGCTCTTCGTCAATGACGCGCCCGGATCGGCCAGCGGCACGACTTACACGACGGACCACGCGCCGATGCCGCAGCCGACGATCGAGGGCGGGATCGTGCCCGTCACCTTGTGGATTCCCGAGCAGGCCGCCACCCCGGCCATGATCGCGTACTTCGAGGCGGCGGGTGAAGAGGGCGGCAATCGCCTCACCCTCAAGGTCGCGCTGGCAGAAGGCGGGATGACCGCGATGGTCTACCGCTCGAACACCGACGACTTCGCCACCAGGCAGCCGTTGACGGCCGAGCCGGTGCCGGTTGACGGAGAGCTCTTCAGCTACTTCGACACTGACGTGCTGGGCGGCACCGCCTACTCCTACTGGGTGGAACTCCGACTTGCCGACGGACGCTCGATCATGAACGGCCCGGTGACGGTCGGCTCGCATGGCGCCGCTCTGGCGACAGTCGTGCTCGCGCCCAGGCCGAACCCGTTCGCCTCCAACACGGTATTGCGCTACACGCTGGGCGCCGACGCGACCCGGGGCGGCGCTGCGCTGGTCTCCGTGGTGGTTCACGACGCGCGGGGGCGGATCGTGCGCACGATCAAGCGCGAAGTCGAGACCGCGGGCTCGTATCAGGCCGAGTGGAACGGGAAGGATGATCGCGGCGCCTCGGTTGCCGCCGGCGTCTATCACGTGTCATTCCGGGCGGGCGATACCGTCTTGAAGCACATGAAGCTCGCCGTCATTCGGTAGGGCTTCAGAGGGCGGGAATGCGGGAGCGTGGCGCGCAGTCAGCGCCGCGCTCCCGTTCGCGTTTCTACAATTTGCCCGCCGCCGGGCCGGGCCCGGGAAGGATCGACAACGACTCGTCGCGCGACCCGGGGGAGAACTGCTGATTTTGTGGTACTTTGCAGTTTCTGATCGTGGCACCACTTTTGCAGTTTGCGCTCTTGCGATCCGACCCCGCACGAGTCTTTCGCTCCATCACAAATGTTTCTTCCCGGGCACCGATTCCCGCTTCCGTCGCGGGACCGCGAAAGGAATCTCCCATGAACAAGGATCAGTGGAAGGAGCTGCTCTACCAGGCCCTCGAGACCTGGATGCCGCCGGTCTCGGTC
>JBKJOC010000158.1:0-3858 GCA_046595725.1 Candidatus Eiseniibacteriota bacterium | reverse complement strand
CCGTTCGGGGCCTGGCTGCACACGATCGCGACGCGGCTCTGCATTGATCATCACCGTCGGAACCGCGCCAGGATGGTGTCGCTCACGCAGCCCGAGGAGGGCAGCGCCGCGGAAGAGCGGACGATCGACCTCGAGGACCCGTCGGCCGGGCCCGAGGAGGAGGCGGAACAGAGCGAACTGGCCCGCCGCCTCGAAGCGCTGGTGATGGAGCTGCCGCCCGATTCCCGGGCCGCGATCCTGCTGCGCCACCAGCACGACCTGCCGTACGAGGAGATCGCCAAGGTTTTGGGCGCCCCCCTCGGAACGATCAAGGCCCGGATTCACCGAGCCCGGCTGATGCTCAAGGAGAAGCTTCTCGCTCAGGGCGACATCCCCTGGGACACCGACGAAGGCGGAGAAGGCACGCCATGACCGACGCCCGCGACCCGAGGAAACCCCTTCCCAACTCCCCGGACCACCTGTCCGCCGCGCCGGGCGGCCTCCTCATGCGCTGGCTCGATGGCGAAGTCAGCCCGGCCGAGCGCGCGCGGGCCGAGTCCCACGTGGCCGCCTGCTCCCCCTGCGCCCGCGAGCTGCGCGCCTACCGTGCGGTCTTCAGGGGAGTGGCCCACCTGCCGCCGCGCCGGGCGCCACACGGCCTCTCCGCCCGCATCCTGCAGGCCGCGCTGGCGGATCGCCGCGCCCGCCGCCGGTTCCGCTTCCTCGAGGCGCTGGGCTCGGTTTACGCCGCCTCGGCCGTCGTGGTGATGATCGGTCTCGGACTCTCCCCCTGGCGCGACGACCTGCTCGCCGGCGGCCGCACCGCGCTCGGCGCGGGCGTCTCGGGGATCGTCAATGCGTTCCTGGTCACGTTCGACCGGCTGATGTGGGTGTTCGACGGGGTGGTCCAGTTGCGCGAGCGCGCCGTGGCCCTGTCTCAATCGCTGGCTCCCCTCGGGCGCTCGCTCGAGCTTCTTGCGGCACAACCCGAACTGCGCGCCGGCCTCTCCGTCGCGCTCGTGCTCACGACCGCGCTCTGGTGGTTCATCCAGCATCGCAGGGTCGACGGGCCGGGGAGGATCCACGATGTCTCCGCGTTCCTGTAGTCGATCCCGGATCGCGGCTTTTGGCGCCCTCGCGCTGATCGCCGCGCTCCTCGCGCCGCCCGGGGCCCGCCCCGCCGACGCCAAGCCGCGCGCCAGCATCCACGTCACGACCGACAGCGACACGACGCGGGTCAAGGAGATCACGATTGATGATGAGGGCATCCGCATCACCGGCGACGACGCCGAACGGATCGTGGTCCCGGGCGACGTCGACCTCGACGGCCACGGCGTCCGCATCCGCCGCGTCTCCAGCGACTCGCTCCAAATGGTCCGGGTGCACAGCGGTGGCGGCAACGAGATTGTCCAGTTCTTCAAGGACATTCACGTCGAGAAGGGCCAGACCGCGGGCTCGGTGGTCGCGATCCTCGGCAATGTCAAAAACGATGGCGTGATCACGGGCGACTGCGTCGCGATCCTGGGCTCGATCATCCAGGGTGACTCGGCGCTCATCCAGGGCGAGGCGGTCACGGTCGGCGGCGCGGTGCGCTCGGCGGGCCGGGGCGCCCGCATCGAGGGCGACACGGTCTCGATCGGCTTCCTGCCGTTCGCCGGCTTCGCCGTGCCCTCCGTACCGCTGCTGCTCCTGTTCGGGCTGTTCTCGCTCCTCATGTTCGTCGGACTCGCGGGGCTGCTCGGGCGGCTGTTCCCCGAGCGCCTGGTCCGGATCGCGGACACGATCTCGCGGCGCTCCATGATGTCGCTGCTGCTCGGCCTGGTCTCGATCCCGCTGGCGCTCGTGATCGCGCTTCTCCTCGTGGTGACGGTGATCGGGATTCCGCTCGCGATGCTGCTGCCATTCCTGTTCATCCTGGCGGCCTTCGCGGGCTACACCGCCGCGGTCTACCTGCTGGGCTCCAAGGTCCTCGGGCGCCGCACCGTGCCGGGTGGCGGCATGATCGCCCCGATCGCGGCGGGCACCGCGTTCGTGACCATGTTCTACGCGATCGGCGTGCCGCTCATGGCGCTCGAGGGGACGGGGCGCGTGTTCGGCTTCGGCTTCCTCCTCCTGTGGCTCGTGATCGGAACGGTGTGCTGGATGATCGGCCTCGGCGCGCTCCTGCTCTCGCGCATGGGCCAGGAGCCGGCGACCGCGACGGCGCGCACGAGCCAGTGGGCGACCGCGGGACCGCCGCCGCCGCCGATCCCGTACGCCGCCGACGAGACGCCGGCGCCCTCGACCGCGTCCACGCCCTAGAAAAACGCGCGCGCGACAACAGTCTCGCTGCGTCATTCTCCCCACTCAGGCCCCGGCGATTGGGGGAAGTCCCCCGACGCCGGGGCTTCGCGCATCCCGCCCTCGCGCTCGAGTCACGACCGTCCGCGCGCCGTCGAACGGAGGACGTCACTGGCGCAACCTCTTGGGATTCGCAGACTTTCTGCGTTCGCCCCGGCGCTCGTGTCGCAACGCGTACGCGATTCCTGGACACCACGCGCATGCTTTGGACGACTGGCACGCTTCGTGATGATACGTCCAGCATGAGTCGCCGCTTTGCGCGTTCCCCCCTCGCACTCTTGCTCGCTTCGGGAGCGGTGCTGTGCGGAGTCGGCGACACCAGTGCAGGGGTTCGCATCATCGGCCCCGACGAAGTCCTGAAGCGCTATTGCCGGGCGGAGGGCGATCGATTGTTGTTGATCGTGTCCGGAGTGGCGCCCCAGGAACTCGTGACTCAAGTGGACGATCCGATCGTCGTCAATCGCGGCGACGGATCCTTCCACCCGCTCGATCCGAACGTGGTGGCCCAGGCAATCGCGGGCCTCACCTTCCGGGTCGACCAGGTGGACGCCGTGGTCTACGTGCTTCCGTATCCGAGACGGGCGGGTCTCGAGTCGGCAGCCGCCCCCGGCGCCATTTTTCTCTCGCCCGGTGTGCGTCCGGTCCCGGATCTCCAGGTCCACGCGACCGTGGCGCACGAGTTCGGGCACGTCGTCCAGTACCAGCTGGCCACGGGAGGCAGCGCGGCCTGGGACGTGTACCTGGCACTGCGTGGGTTGCCGGCGGGCGGGCGCGACACGGACGCCACCGTTCATGCCGACCGTCCGCGCGAAATCTTCGCCGAGGACTTTCGCGTGCTCTGCGGTTCGCCGCTGGCACGAGCAACGGGCACCATCGAGAACGCGCTGATGGCTCCCCCGGAAGGCGTCCCAGGCCTCGCGGCCTACCTGGTCGACCTGCCGGAGCGCGCCCGACGCACCGCGAGCGCAACCCGCTCGATCGCGGTCTACCCGAACCCCTTCCGGTTCGGAACGACCGTCCAGTTCACCCCCCGCACGGGGGCGGCCAACTCGACCGCCGCCACCGTGCGGCTTCTTCAAGTCCTCGATGTCAGGGGACGCGTGGTTCGCCGGGAAAGTGTCCCTGTTTCGAGCGATGGTGCAGCAACCTGGCGGTGGGACGGGTTTGACGGGCGCGGAATCCGGCTGGCGCCGGGCGCCTACTTTCTGAAATCGGATGAGGGTGGCGCGGCGCGAATTGTATTGGATCATTGAAATCGTGCGTATCAGTGGGCGCGCCGCGCCCTTCCTTCCCTCCGGAGCCCCCGCTCCGGGGGGATTTTTTGCATTCCTTATGCCCGGAAGATTGTGTCCGAACTCGACGGGTCTTCGCTCGACGGCCCCCAGTCTCCGTCTTTTCAGAACGCGTACTTGAGGGCGTGGCTCCTTCCGTTCGGGATGGCCCTCGTCGGAAGGAGCTTCCGGTAGTAGTCGGCCCAGCGCTCGGGCAGCAGGACGAGCGATGGAAAGAGCCTCTTTCGGAACACCTCCTTGACCTCGA
>JBKJOC010000453.1:0-2644 GCA_046595725.1 Candidatus Eiseniibacteriota bacterium | reverse complement strand
CGCCGCCCAGTACGAGGCGCTCCCGACCTACAAGACCTACTGCCAGCGCCGCGGCGCCCTGCCGCAGCGCCTCAGGCACTGGAGCGAGATTCCCGCCGTGCCGGTGCAGGCGTTCCGTGACGTGCGCCTCTTTTGCGACGAGGACGAAGCGCCGCCGGCCGCCGTCTTCAGGACATCGGGGACGACCTCCTCGGGCACCCGTCCTGGGGAACACTACATGAGCGCCCGGGGCCTTGCACTGTACGAGGCCTCGCTCCTGCCGGCGTTCCGCACGTTCGTGCTGCCGGAACTGGACGGAAGCGAGCAGCGTTCGCCCGTCACCCCGCTGGTGCTGGGCCCGCCGCCCTCGGAAGCGCCGCACTCCTCACTGTGGCACATGGTCGACGTCGCCGGTCGCGCGCTGTTCGGGACCGCGCCACGCTGGTTCATGCCGGGCGGCCGGCTCGACATCCGCGCCTTTGAGGTCGCCCTCTCGGGTGGGGCGCCGGTGTGCCTCATTGCCACCGACCTTGCGCTCGGCGCATGGCTCGAGTCGGCGGAGGCGCGCGAATTTCGAGTCGTGCTGCCCGAGGGTTCGCGCGTGCTCCACACCGGCGGGCCCAAGGGTTCTGGCCGGACGCTCCGCACCGACGCGCTGTACGACCGGATCCAGCGGTCGCTCGGCGTCCCGGCGACGCGCTGCGTCAGCGAGTACGGCATGACCGAGCTGGCTTCCCAGTTCTACGACGACGTGTTGCGCGCGCCCGGCAGGGCGTCGGCGCTGCCGCGCCTCAAGCTGGGCCCGCCCTGGATCCGCTCGCTGGTGGTCGACGCGCAGACGCTCGAGGCGGTGCCGCACGGAACGCCCGGCCTCCTGCGGTTTTTCGATCTCGCGAACCTGGGATCCGTCCTGGCGATCCAGAGCGAGGACCGTGCAGTCGCCGCCTCCGATGAAGAGCTCGGAGGCGCCCCTTCGGGCGGTCGTCCGTTCCGCCTGCTCGGCCGTGCCGAGGGCAGCGAGCCGCGCGGCTGCTCGCTCGATGCCGAGGCGGCTTTCGCTTGAGCGTGGCCGCGGATCGCCTCGTGGATTCCCCGCTCGGGCTGCCGGCCTCGGCCGAGCGCGTGCGCGCCACCTGGGCCGAGCTGGCCGAAGCCCGTACCGCGCTCGATCACCGGCTGGCGGCGGACCTGTTGCCCACGCTGGTGGGCGCGATGCGGCGGCTGACCGCCCCGACCGGCCCCTACCGCGGGCGGCTGCTCGAAGGCCTCGCGCGCTCGACCGGATGGGCGCCGGGCGCGATCGAGGAAGGTCTCGCGCGCTTCACCCGCACCTACACGGAGAACGCGCTTCGGGCCGCGATCGTGCGCGCCGTCGGCTCGCTCGAGACGCTCGACCGCCGCGGCCAGCGCCGCGCCGTGAGCCCGCGGGGCGTGCTGTTGGTGCTGGCGTCGACGATTCCCTGGGCTGGCATCGAGTCGCTCACCTGGGCCCTGCTCGCGCGCTCGAGCTGCCTGGTGCGCGTGTCCGAGCACGAACCCTGGACCGTGCCGCTGTTCCTCGAGGCGCTGGCCGAGGAGTACCCGCCGCTGGCGCGCACCGCGGCCGCGCTCTACTGGCCTTCGGACGACGTCGAGACCCATCGCGCCGCGATCGGCCACCCCGAGGCGCTGGTCGTCTACGGCGGCGACGAGGCGGTCGCGACCTGGAGGAGGCTCGCCGGCGCGCGCCGCGACCCACCACGCCTGATCGAGCACGGCAACCGCATGTCCGTGGTGTTGGTCGCGCGCGGATCGCTTGCGCCCGGCGTCGCCGACCAGGTGGCCGACGTGCTCGTGCGCGAGACTGCGCTGTATGATCGCGACGGCTGCCTCTCACCCAGCATTGCCTACCTCGAGACCTCGGGCGCGATCCGCCCCGAGGACTTCGCCGAGCGCTGCGCCCGCGCGCAGGCGCGCTGGGCCGAGCGCTGGCCGGCGCGGCAATCGGGCGAGGCGCAGGCCTCGCTCACGCAGCAGGCGCGCGGCACGTGCGAGCTGGCGGGCGGCCAGGTGTGGGCGCCGAGGGACGCGAGCTGGACGGTCGCGCTCGACCGCCGCGAGCACGCGCCAAAGCCGGTGCCGGGACGTTTCCTGTGGCTCCACCAGTTCGACGACTTCGACGCGCTGCGCGCGCGGCTCCTGCCGTGGGGCGACCGGCTCTCGACCATCGGCGTCTCGGGCTGGAAGGCGCGCGACGTCGAGCTGATGGCGGTGATCGGCGCCAGCGGCGCGACGCGGCTGTGTCCGCTCGCCGCGATGCAGGACCCGCCCCTGGATCGTTTTCACGACGGCCGCTCCGAGCTGGCCGAACTGCTGCGCATCCGCGACTGGGAGCTGGCATGAGCGTGCCCTGCATGCGCTGCACCGACCCGGCCGACGGCCACCTGCGCGCCGCGGTCTGGGAGGAGGAGGAAAAGGGGCGCCTGGGGGCGCACGCACTGGTCATCTGCGCGCCCTGCCATCGCGCGTTCCTCGAGGGCGAGGTCACGCGCGCCGACCTGGCGCGGGCCTGGCACCGGATCCTCAAGGTCGAGCCCCGCGGCTGGATCGGCCGCATCGACCGCGACCTCCTGCTCAACATCGTGTGCCTCGAGTGCGGCGTGATCCTGCCGGTGACGACCGACGA
>JBKJOC010000351.1:0-7110 GCA_046595725.1 Candidatus Eiseniibacteriota bacterium | reverse complement strand
GTGGCATCCCGGTCACGGCGCGCGGGGCGGGCACCGGGCTGGCGGGCGGGGCGCTTCCCGCCGAGGGCGGCATCGTGCTCTCGACCGCGCGCATGGACTCGATCCTGGCGCTCGAGGCCGACGATCGCTTCGCCGTGGTCCAGCCGGGGGTGGTGAACCTCCATCTCTCCCAGGCAGCTGCGCCGCTCGGCCTCCACTATGCGCCCGATCCTTCGAGTCAGATGGCTTCGACCCTGGGCGGCAATGCCGCGACCAACGCGGGCGGGCCGCACTGCCTCAAGTACGGCCTCACCCACGCCCACGTGCTGGGGCTGACGTTCGTCCTGGTCGACGGAACCGTGGTCACTTCGGGGGGCGCGGGGGCCGATCCGCCGGGGCTCGACCTGGTGGGCGCGGTGGTGGGCTCGGAGGGCACCTTCGCGGTCGTGACCGAGCTCGTGGTGCGCCTCGTGCCAAAGCCCGAGTCCGTGCGGACCTTCCTCGCGGTGTTCGACACCATCGAGGCGGCGGGCGCGGTCGTGAGCTCGATCATCGCCCATGGCATCATCCCGGCTGCGCTCGAGATGATGGACCAGCTGACCATCGTCGCGGTCGAGCCGAGCGTCCACCTGGGCCTGCCGCTCGACGCGGGCGCCGCGCTCCTGATCGAGCTCGACGGTCCGGCCTCGGTCATGCCGCGCCGCGCGGAACAGGTGCATGCGCTGTGCAACGCGCAGGGCGCGCGCTCGATCCGCGAGGCCAAAGACGAAACCGAGCGCGCGCTCCTGTGGAAGGCGCGCAAGGGCGCGTTCGGCGCCATGGGCCGGATCGCGAACGGGTTCTACGTCATGGACGGCGTGGTGCCGCGCACGCGCCTGCCCGAGGCGCTCAAGGCGATCGGCGAGATCGGACTCCGGCATGACCTCAGGATCGCGAACGTGTTCCACGCCGGCGACGGGAACCTCCACCCGAACGTGCTCTATGACGTGGACGATCCCGACTCGGTGGCGCGCGCGCTTTCCGCTTCCGAGGAGATCCTCGAAGCCTGCGTCGCGCTCGGCGGCAGCCTCTCGGGCGAGCACGGGATCGGCAGCGAGAAGCGCGAGCTGATGCACCTCCTGTTCTCGGCCGACGACCTGGCGCAGTTCGCGCGCCTGCGCCACGCCTTCGATCCCACGGGCCGGCTCAACCCGCGCAAGATCCTGCCGCTCGGCAAGGGCTGCGGCGAGGCACGGGCGCGGCGGCCGCCGCTCGCCGCGTTCGGGGGCGCCCAGGCGACCTACGAGGGCCTGGAAGCAGAGCAGCCATGGATCTAGTGCCGTTCGCGCCGCCGCCTTGCGGCTGCCTGAAGCGCGTTGCCGGCGGGCCGTCCGACTGGGGCCTGGTCCCGACGCGGACCGAGACCCCGCGCACGGCCGCGGACGCGGCGCGTCTGCTCGCCGAGGGCGCGCGCGCGGGGAGCCCGCAGTGGATCGTCGGGTCGGCCTCGCGCCTCGCGGCGTGTCCGCCGGTACCGCGCTCGGCGGTCGTCCTGTCGACGCAGGGGCTGTCGGGCATTGTCGCCTACGAGCCCGCGGACCTGACGCTCACGGCGCGCGCGGGCACGCGCCTCGAGGTGGTGCACGAGTTGCTGGCCGCGGATCGCCTCGAACTTTCGGCGAGCCACTTCGGGCTGGCCGACGGCACGATCGGCGGCGCGGTGGCGACCAACCTCTCCGACGCGCGGCGCGCGAGCGCCGGGCCGCTGCGCGACCGCGTCCTCGGCATGGAGATCGCGACCTCGGACGGCAAGGTGACCAAAAGCGGCGGGCGGGTGGTCAAGAACGTCGCCGGCTACGACGTGGGCCGCCTGGTCTCAGGCTCGTGCGGCGGGCTGGCGCTGGTGACCGAGGTCACGCTCAGGCTTTCGCCCATGCCCGAGGCGCACGCGCCGTTCGAGCGCTCGTTCGCCTCTGCCCACGAGGCGGCGCGCCACGCCTTTGCCATCGCGCGCGAGGCGCCGGCGCTCGGATTCGTCTCGGTGGTGGCGCGCGGTGCCGAAGCGCGGCTGGTCTGGGTGCACGAGGGCGATCTCGAGGCGGTCGAGGACGGCAGGCGCTGGAGCGCCTCGCGCCACGGCGATGCACGCGATACCGATGCGGACGATCATCCCGCGCCGGTCGAGGCGCGGATCGCGCTCAAGGCGCTCGAGCACGTCTGCCCCGAGCGGACCAACGTCCTGCTGCGGGCGGGCGTCCGGCCCTCGCGCGTGTCCGACCTGCTCGCGGTGCTGGGCGAACTGGGCCCGACGTTCCTGGGCGCGCACGTCGTTCAGGGCGCGGTGTTCGCGCGTTTCGAGTTGAGCGAGAAGACCGCGGCGCCCTGGGCGCGCCGCGCCTGCGTCGCGGTCGTGGACGCGGGCGGCTGGTGGCGTTGGCAGGGGGCGTGGCGCCAGGAGGACGGCCCCCTTCCCGAGCCCTGGGGCGGCATGGAGACGCCGTGGCCGCTCTACGCCCGCATCAAGCAGGCATTCGATCCCGGCGGTCTGCTGGGCCCTTCGGTCTGGGGCCGCGGCGCCTCCGCCGAGGCCGCGCGATGAGCGATCCTTCGGCGCACGTCCAGAGCGGGGGCGTGAGCCACGCGCAGGACACCGCTGGGCCCGATCGCGCAAAGCTCCTCAACTGCGTGCATTGCGGTCTGTGCCTGACGGCCTGCCCGACGTATCGCGAGACCAAGCTCGAGACCGAGTCGCCGCGCGGCCGCATCTACCTCATGCGCGCACTCTCGGAGGGCCGGCTCGAACCCTCGCGCGAGGTGTCGCGGCACCTGGACCTCTGTCTCAACTGCCGCGCCTGCGAGACCGCCTGTCCGGCAGGTGTCCACTACGGCCTGCTGCTCGAGACCACGCGCGCGCGCCTCCTGATCGAGCTGCCGCCGACGCTGGGCGAGCGCGTGCGCGACTTCGCGCTCGAGCGCATCTTCCCGTTTCAGGAGCGACTGGAATTCGTGCTCGGTGCGATGCGCGCCTCGGCGCGGTTCGGATTGCTCGAACTCGCGCGCGGGCCGCTGGGCCGTTTCCTGCCACGTTTTGCGCGCGTGGGCGCGGAGCTCTGGCCGCTCGATGCTCCTCATGCCGCGCCCGTGCCGCCCGGCGTCTATCCGCCCTACGAGGGCGCGGCAAAGGCGCGCGTGGCTTGGTTTCGGACCTGCCTCATGCCGGGCACGTTTCCGGCCACCGACCGCGCCGCGGTTCATCTTTTACGCGAGGCCGGTGCCACCGTCATGATCCCGGCGGCGCAGGGCTGCTGCGGATCGCTCCACGCGCATGCCGGGCGGCGCGAGACCGCGCGCTCGCTCGCGCGTGCGAACCTGGCGTGGTTCGAGGAGGAGGGGCCGTTCGACTTCGTGGCGACCGACGTCGCGGGCTGCGGCGCGACGCTGCGCGAATACCACGACCTGTTCGACGCGGGCGGCCTGCACGACGCGGCGCTCGCCGCGCGCGCGCGCGCGTTCGCGACGCGGGTGCGCGACGTGACCGAGGTGCTGGTCGAACTCGGTCTCCCGCCGGCGCGCGCCGCCGTCGACACCTCGATTGCCGTCCACGACGCCTGCCACCTGGCGCACGCGCAGAAAGTTCGCAGCGCCCCGCGCGTGCTCCTCAAGGCCTTGCCGGGAGCGAGCGTGACGGACCTCGCGTTCTCCGATCGCTGCTGCGGTTCGGCCGGCACGTACAACCTGACGCAGCCCGACATGGCGCAGCGACTGCTCGAGCAGAAGATGGACACCGTCGAGGCGTCGGGCGCTTCGGTGATCTCGGTCGGCAACGCCGGCTGCCTGCTCCAGATGCAGTGGGGCGCGCGGCAACGGGGAAGCGCGGCGCGCATGCGGCACCCGGTCGAGATCGTGGCGGACGCCTATCCGCGCCCGGGCGCCTGGGAGCCTTCGTGAAAGTGCGCGTGCTGTTCTTCGCGTACCTGCGAGACATCACGAAGACGCCCGCGGTCGAGCTCGACGTTCCCGAGGGCGCCACGGTGCGCGACGTGTGGACGGAACTGTCGCGGCGCTGGCCCGACCTCGAGCACCAGCTGGTTCGCATTCCGATCGTGGTCGACGGCAAGGTCGTCGACGCCGACGCGCCGGTGTCGGACGGCGCGGAGGTGGTGTGGCTTCCGCCCGTGGGCGGGGGCGCGGGCAGCGGGGAGGTGGTGCGCGCGGAGCTCACGCGCGAGGCGCTCGATCTGGCTCGCCTGGTTTCGGAGGTGAGCGCCCCAAGTTGTGGTGGAATCGCGATTTTTCTTGGGGTGGTTCGGGACGTAGACGAGGGCAGGAAGGTGGTCGCGCTGGAATACGACGCTTACGATCGGCTGGCGGCAGCGCAGATCCGGGCTGTCGCCGACGAAGCGCTCGCCCGCTGGCCCGAGGCGCGGATTGCCGTCCAGCACCGGGCGGGGCGGCTGGTGGTCGGGGAGGCGTCGGTCGCGATCGCGGTCGCCAGCCCGCACCGGGAGGAAGCGTTCGCCTGCTGTCGGCACGTCATCGACCGCGTCAAGGAGGCGGTGCCGATCTGGAAGCGCGAAGAGGGTGAGGGCGGTTCGCGCTGGCTCGAGGGACACGACTATCGGCCGGTCGACTAGAACAGGTCTCCCTGGGGTTCGAGGTCCCTCGGGTCCTTCGGCGTCATCCCGACCAGCTCGAGAAATGCCCGCGCCGAAGACGGCGAATGTCCCGCGTAGTGATTGTTGAAGTACCCGTAGACGTCGATCCCGCGATCGAGCAGCCCGGTCAGGACCCGGGCCCAGCGCGCGAGCTCGTCCTTGCGATCGATCTGGGTGTGCGAGTAGTCGGTCAGGTCCCGCGTGCCGAGCCAGCGCACGTACGCGAAGTCCGCGCCCTTCATCGCCCCGTTCCCGATCGTTGCGGCCAGCTCGAGCGAGCGCTCGAGCGGGACGAACGGACTGTCGGTGAGCGCGAGCGCGATCCGGCGCGCGGCCAGCGCCTCGAGCACATTGGTCTCAAGCCACGCGGGATCGCGGAATTCGACCGCGAATCGCAGGCGGGACGGCAAGCGATCGAGGAACGCCTCGAGGCGGCTGCGCCTTCGCGGACCGAACTCCGCCGGGAGCTGGATCAAGATCGGGCCGAGCTTGCCGCCTAGGGGCGCGATGCGTTCGAGGAAGCGCTCGAGCGTCAGGAGCGTGATCTCACCGGCGAGGCCGTCGTCGTGCGTGGCGGCACGCGGGAACTTGAGCGCAAACCTGAACTGCGCCGGAACGCGCTGCGCCCAGTGCCCGACCGCGGCGGCGGCGGGCACGGCGTAGAATGTCGAGTCGATCTCGACCGTGTCGAAGATGCGGGCGTAGAGGCCGAGGAAATCGGCGGGCCGCGCGGCGCGCGGATAGAACGGGCCGACCCATGCGGGGTAGTTCCAGCCCTGGGTGCCGAGGTGGAATCGCGCGGGTCCCAAGCGTTGCATGAGCGCACGCTACGCTGCGGCCCGCGCGGTCGCAAGCGCCGCCTCCGGGGCGCGAATCCTGTGGTAGGATGCCCCCCGCTTGCCGCTGTCCCGGACCGAACGCGGGCGGGGCGCCGGCTCCTCTCTTTTTCCCAACTCGCACCGGAAGGTTCACCTTGAAGACGCGTCTTTACACGCCTGGTCCCGTCGAGATTCCCACGCGTATCCTGGCCGCGCTCGCTCGTCCCGCCATCCACCACCGCACCGAGGGTTTCCGCGCGATCCTGTCCGAGGCGACGAAGGGCATGATCGCGCTCTTCGGCACCGAGGGCACCGTCGTCACCTTGGGAGCTTCGGGCTCGGGCGGCATGGAAGCGGCGGTCGTCAACCTGGTCGAGCCGGGTTCCAGGCCGCTCGTCGTCGAGGCCGGCAAGTTCGGCGAGCGCTGGGCGAAGATCCTCAAGGCCTACGGCTGTGAGCCCGAGGTCCTGTCCTTCGACTGGGGCCGCGTGGCCGACGTGGCGAGGGTCGAGCAGGCCCTGGCGGCGCGTCCCGCCCCGGCGCTGTTCTTCACGCACAGCGAGACTTCGACCGGCGCGCTCCACGACGCGGCCGCACTGGCGCAGGTCGCGCGCAAGCATGGCGCGCTCGCGGTGGCCGACGTGGTGACCAGCCTCGGCGTTCACGACGTCCGCATGGACGCGATGGGCATCGACGTCGCGGTCTCGGGATCGCAGAAGGGCATGATGCTGCCGCCGGGCCTTGCATTCGTCGCGCTCGGCGCGCGCGGCCTTGCGGCGCTCGATTCGGGCCCGCGCCTGCCCCGCTTCTACATGGACCTGCGCAAGGCCGCAGCGAGCGCCGCCGAAGGCGAGACGCCGTTCACGCCGCCGACCGCGCTGATCGTCGCGCTGGTCGAGGCGCTCGCCATGATGCGCGAGGAAGGTCGCGAGCAGGTGATCGCGCGCCACGCCGCGAACGCGGGCGCCACGCGCGCCGCCGCCCTGGCGCTCGGCCTGACCCTGTTCGCCGAGCGGGCCTCGAACGCCGTGACCGCGATCTCGGCGCCCACGGGGGTCGACGCCGGCAAGATCGTCAAGGCGATGCGCGAGCGCCACGGCATGGTGATCGCGAACGGGCAGGATCGACTGAAGGGCATGTCGTTCCGCGTCGGCCACATGGGCGCGTACGACGAGGCGGACATTGTTGCCGTCGTGGGCGCGCTCGAGGACGCGCTGTCGTTCAACGGCCAGGTGGTCGAGCCGGGCGTGGGTGTCACCGCGGCCCAGCGCTCGTTCGCCGAGTCGCGGCGCGCGGCCTCGCCTTCGGCGGCGCTCGCGTGAGCGGGATGGCGGCTCCCGCCGCGCCTGTGTCCACGCTCAAGGCCCTGGTCGCCGATCCGCTCGGCGCCGAGGCCGAGCGCGTGCTCCTGACGGCCGGCTTCGAGGTCAAGCGTGAGACCGGCCTTGCGGGCGATGCGCTGGCTTCGGCGCTCCACGGCCGCCAGGCGCTCCTCGTGCGCGGCGCGACCAAGGTCACCGCCGACGTGCTGTCGAAGGTCACGACGCTCAAGGTGGTCGCGCGCGCGGGCGCAGGTGTCGACAACATCGACGTCTCGGCCGCCCAGGCGAAGGGCATCGCGGTCTACAACGCGCCCGGCGCCAATGCGGTCTCGGTCGCCGAGCACACGTGGGGACTGA